>CAVFND010000038.1:0-10809 GCA_963623615.1 Oscillibacter sp. ER4
GTGCATACCGAGCTTGGCGCAGATGTACATCAGGCAGTAGGCGACGTTGTTGCGCGTGTCGCCGCAGAAGACGAGCTTGCACTTGCTGAGCGGCTTCTTCGTGTTCTCCATCAGCGTGAGGATGTCGGCGAGCGCCTGCGTCGGGTGGTCGATGTCGGTGAGGCCGTTCCACACAGGTACGCCCGCGTTGGCGGCGAGACCCTCGACGACCTTCTGGTCGTAGCCGCGGTACTCAATGCCGTCGTAGAAGCGGCCGAGGACCTTGGCGGTGTCGACCATCGTTTCCTTCTTGCCCATCTGGGAGGACTTGGAATCGAGGAAGGTGACATTCGCGCCCTCGTCGTAAGCGGCGACTTCGAACGCGCAGCGGGTGCGGGTAGAGGTCTTTTCAAACAGCAGCACGATGTTCTTGCCGGCGAGCAGGTTGCCGCGGATGCCGGCGCGCTTTTTGGCCTTGAGGTCAGCGGCGAGGCTGAGCATGTAGCGGATCTCATCGGGGGTGAAGTCTTTCAGCGTCAGAAAAGAACGGCCTTTCAGATTAACGGGCATGGGATAGTCCTCCTTTATCGTTTTACTCTCAAAATCTCTCAAAAGCATCTAAATAATGCTATCGTTATTATATTATTTTTGGTTAAAAAAGCAAGAGAGACGCAATTTTGCGGCGCTCACTGGTACACGATGAGTGATGCAAACTGGTCTGCGACAAAACGCTGACAGGCGGCACAACTGCCGTGCAGGACGGGCGCGCCGCGCCGTCAAAATGCCTCTGCCGTGCCCAACTGGACACGAAAATATTCGCTTTCTGGACCAGCGGTTTTTATCGCGGAAAAGGCCTTGCCGCGCCTGCGCTTGCCCGTGCAGGAGACGCGGCAGATTTCTTACCGGAGAGACATGAACAAAAAGGGGGGTTGCGCTTTGTGCATGAGGCAGATTATAATGAGGCAACAAAAATGCGAAAAGAGGATATTTTATGGGCTATAAAGCAGTTCTTTTTGATATGGACGGGACGCTGCTCGACACGCTGGAGGATCTGTGCGACAGCACGAATCACGCGCTCCGTCAGATGGGCTATCCGCCGCGCGGCATCGAGGAGATCCGCCGCTTTATCGGCAACGGGGCGGAAAAGCAGATCCGCCGCGCCGTGCCGGAGGGGACGAGCGAGGAAAAGATCATGGAGACGCTTGCGGCGTTCCGCGCGTACTATCAGGAGCACTGCCAGATCAAGACGAAGGTGTACGACGGGCTGCTGGACCTGCTGAGCGAGCTGAAAGGAAAAGGCGTGAAGATGGCGGTCGTGTCGAATAAGCCGGACGCGGCGGTGAAAAAGCTGAACAAGGAATATTTCGGCGGCCGGCTGGATTACGCCATCGGCCCGAGCGACGGCGTGCGCTGCAAGCCGTATCCCGACATGGCGGAGGAGGCGCTCAAGGCGCTGGGCGTGGAGAAAAAGGACGCGGTGTTCGTCGGCGATTCCGAGGTGGACGTGCAGACCGGACTGAACGCCGGACTGGACGTCATCGCGGTGAGCTGGGGATTCCGCTCAAGGGAGGCTGTCATTGAGGCTGGCGCGAAGATGATCGCCGATGATGCGCATCAGCTGGAGAAGTTTATTCTTGAGTGATTACTCCCACTCTGGGAGGGGATTCCCCTGCGCCGCGCAGGGGGGCGAATAAAGGGGGCCACTCTCTCACGTGAGAGAATGGCCCCCTTTAGATCCCCCAAGAGAACGCAAGGGGCCTTGCCCCTTGACCCCGCACATTGGCAGTTTTAGGCTCGAAGAGCTGCGCGGCCTGCGGAATCAGGTGCGGTGTACATGGCTTCGCCATGAATCCCTGCGATTCGTCACTGGTCGCAACCGCGCCAGACTATCGTGAGGCGCGAGTGACGGTAGTCTGGCGGCAGACTGCCTGCGGAATGCGGCATTGCTGGCGCTCGCCGCATTGATGACACTGGCGGTAGACGGAAATTAGTTTGCACTCCTACAAGATGGGCAGAGCGGCAGCGGATAATAGAAGCAGAGGCAAATCGTCTTGCAATGCTAAACGCGGCAACGCCGCGCGCGGGGAAGTGCAATCGGCAAGCATTGCAGCTCTTCGAGCTGCTCGCTTGCAATGTCAAAACCTTTCCCTTGGGGGTTCAGGGGGGGCATTCTCTTTTGTGAAAGAGAATGCCCCCCCTTTTTTTCGCTGCCGCGCGGTGCGCGGCATTTTTTGCGCGCAAAATTTTGCGCGCGTGCATCGCAGTGTGCAACAAAACAGGCCCGGCGGGGTTCGGTTGAAAAGAGAAACGGAGAATGGGGGGATCCGATGGGGAAAAAGGACGTGCGGCGCGAGGATGTGATCGAGGCGCTCAAGGAGATCGCGTTCGGACGGGTGAACCGCGGGGTGGAGCTGACATATCTGAGCGAGCCGACGGCGCAGTTGATCCGCAAGATGGACTTGTCGGCGGTGGCGGAGTTCAAGAGAAACGGCAACGGCACGGTGGAGGTCAAGTTCGTCGATCGGGTGAAGGCGCTCAGCGCGCTCTATGACATGCTGGGCGGCGGAGACGCGGACGAGGCGGCAGAGTTCTTGCAGGCGCTGGAGCAGGCGGGAGAGGAGAAGGACGATTGGCGGCCGTGAAGCAGTTTTCCGCCAAGCAGAAGACGGCGATGACCTGGTGGGCGAACCCGAAGTACAAAGAGTACGACGCGATCATCTGCGACGGGGCGGTGCGAAGCGGGAAGACGCTGTCGATGGGGATGGGCTTTTTCCTGTGGGCGATGCGGCGGTTCAACGGAGAGCAGTTTGCGCTGTGCGGGAAGACGATCGTGTCGCTGCGGCGCAACGTGCTGCACGAAATTTTGCCGAAGGTGGCGGCGCTGGGCTTTCGCTGTGAGGAGAAGCGGAGCGAGAATCTGGTGATCGTGCGCAGCGGCGGGCGGGAGAACCGGTTTTACCTCTTCGGCGGCTACGACGAGGGGAGCGCGGCGCTCATCCAGGGCGTGACGCTGGCGGGGGTGCTGTTTGACGAGGCAGCGCTGATGCCGCGCTCATTTGTGGAGCAGGCGAGCGCGCGATGCAGCATATCGGGCAGCAAGCTGTGGTTCAACTGCAACCCCGAGGGGCCGATGCACTGGTTTTACCGCGAGTGGATATTGCGCGCGGAGGAACGCGGGGCGTTGTATCTGCACTTTACGATGGACGACAATCCCTCGCTCTCGCCGCGCATTCGGGCGCGGTACGAAAAGGCGTACAGCGGGACATTTTACCGGCGGTTCATCTTAGGCGAGTGGACGGCGGCGAACCTCTTAAAGCAGAGAAAGATCGTGATCTGCGAGGGCTGCGAGAGCTGCCTTGCCGAGATCGCGGCGTACTGTTGGGAGGATGGTGGAACGGGGCGGGACCGGCCAAAAAAGGAACGGGATCACGCGATGGACGAGATGCGGTATTTTGCCGTGTCGATCGCGAAAAAGGAACACGGAGGCGGCATTGCGATGCGCGCGGTGGAGCGCGCGGCGCGATGACTAAACGGAAAAGGAGACGACAGGATGAAAGTACCCTGGCAGAAGGAGAGAAGCACGGGCGGCGAGACCGCCGTGCAGCTGCGCGGCGGCGGACGCAGCACATTCGGGCGGCTTGAGAGCTATGTGCCGCTGCTGGACGGGGAGACGGCACTGTACCGCGAGGTGCGCGAGGCGGTGCCGGTGGTGGACGCGGCCGTCTGCAAGCTGATCCGGCTGACGGGCGGCGTGCGCGTGACGTGCGGCAGCGAGCGGGCGGAGCAGGGCCTGCAGCGCTTTTTGCGCGAGGTGCCGGTGGGCAGAGGACAGAGGGGCATCAACGCGTTTTTGGACTGCTACCTCGATTCGCTTTTGACCTGCGGGCGCGCGGTGGGCGAGATCGTGCCGGACGCGGAGGGGCGCGAGATCGCGGCGGTGCTTTGCGCGAACGTTTCGCAGGTGGAGGTGCGCGAGGGGGATAACCCGCTCGAATTCAGGCTCTGCGGCGTGGACAGCTACGGGCGCAGCGTGCCGCTCGAGTATCAGGACCTGCTGCTCTTTACACCGCTCAACCCCGAGGCGGGGCACCCTTACGGCGTTTCGATGCTGCGGTCAATGCCGTATCTAACGGGGCTGCTGCTGAAAATTTACGACGCGATGGGAAAGAACTGGGACCGCTGCGGCAATGTGCGCTTTGCAGTGACGTACAAGCCGCAGGACGGCGAGCTCGACCGCGGGGCGGCGCAGGAGCGCGCCGAGCAGATCGCCGAGGAGTGGTCGCGGGCGATGCAGGAGGGCAGAAACGGCAGCGTGCGCGACTTTGTATCGGTGGGCGACGTGTCGATCAAGGCCATCGGCGCGGACAACCAGATTTTGGACAGCGAGACGCCGGTGCGGCAGATCTTAGAGCAGCTGGTGGCGAAGACGGGGCTGCCGCCGTTCATGCTGGGGCTGAGCTGGTCGTCGACCGAGCGGATGAGCTCGCAGCAGGCGGATATGCTGACAAGCGAGATCACGGCGCTGCGGCGCACGCTGGAGCCGGTCATCGACCGCATCTGCACGCTGTGGCTGCGCATGCACGGCTACGGCTGCCGCGCGGCGGTGGACTGGGACGACATCAACTTGCAGGATGAGGTGGAGGAGGCCAAGGCGGCGCTCTACTTGCAGCAGGCGAGAAAGCTCAGGCAGGAAAATGATGAAGCGGAGGGAAAATGAGCATGGAAGTGAGAAAAGAGAGCGGCGGGCTCAAAAACAGCATGGTGACGCGCGAGGAGCTGGCGATCATCAATCAGTTCACAAAGCGCGCGCTCAGAGAGGACGAGGTCTACACCTTTGCCGTGCGGCTGTGCGACAACGAGGTGGATCGGGACGGCGAGCGCTTTCCGCGCGCGACGCTCGAAGAACTCGCTGAGCTGTTTGTGGGCAAGAGCGGCATTTTTGACCACGAGTGGACGGCAAAGGGGCAGGCGGCGCGCATCTACCGCACGGAGATCGTGGAGGAAGAGAGCGTCTGCTCGCAGGGCGAGGGACGCTGCTATCTCAAGGGCTATGCGTACATGCTGCGCGGGGGCGAGAATGATGCGCTGATCGCGCAGATCGAGGGCGGCATCAAAAAGGAAGTGAGCGTGGGGTGCAGCGTGGAAAAATGCGTGTGCTCCATCTGCGGCGAGGACATCAATACCTGCGCGCACAAAAAGGGCGAGGTGTACGGCGGCAAGGTGTGCTGCGCGGAGCTGACGAATGCGCAGGACGCGTATGAGTGGAGCTTTGTGGCGGTGCCGGCGCAGCCGAAAGCGGGCGTTTTGAAGCGCTGCGGCGGAGAGGATGCGGGCACGCTCAAGATGCTTGTCAAGCGCCGCGGGTCGAGAGCAAACCAGAGAGAGCTTGAAAGCCTTGAAAAGCAGGCGGAGATCGGCAAACGCTATTTGAGCGAGCTGCGCGGCGAGGTGAAGCGGCTGATGCTCGTGTGCGAGCAGGAGGCGGACGGCGCGGCCATCGGAAAGCTCGCGGAAAAGCTTGACGAAGGTGAGCTCAGGGAGATGGAAAAGCTGTATCGCGGGAAAATGGCGAAAAAGCTGGGGCTGCGCACGCAGCTCACCTACGGCGAGAAAACGAAGGCGGCGGAGGACGAGAGCGACTTCCGCGTGTGAAAAAGGGACAAAAAGCAGCGACGCTTTTTGGATAGAACATCAAATCAAGGAGGAACGGTATGAGCATTTCTTATGAGGGCATCGGCGAGTGGTGCGCGACGTTTGGCTGCGGCGCGGTCAGCGAGGGCGACATTGTAAAGGTGAGCGCGAACGGCACGGTGGGCAAGTGCGCGGCGGGCGACGGCTTCTGCGGTGTGGTGCGCGCTATCGCGCATGACGGCAAGGCCTGCACGGTGCAGCTCGGCGGCCTGGCGAGCGTGAAGTACAGCGGCACGGCGCCCGCGGCGGGCTATGCTGAGCTGATGGCGGACGGTTCGGGCGGCGTGAGCAAGCCGGGCGAGAATCAGAGCGGCAGCAGCTATCTTGTGCTGAGCGTGGACAGCGCGGCGGGCAAGGCCGTCATCAGACTTTAAGGAGGAGAAGGACAAATGGCTTATCAGTATGAAAATGTGAAGCTCGAAAAGGGCATGTACGGCCAGAACGGCAGAAGCTTTCTGAAGGTGCTCGAATCGCTCGACCCGAGCGAGAACTATAAGGGCACGGCGCTCGAGGGGCTGGACGCCTTTCAGCGCCAGCTCAAGCGCTTTGACATCCACGTCAAGGGCGCGGGCAGCGACATGGTGGAAAAATTTTTCCACACGAGCGAAAGCTCTGTGCTGTTTCCGGAGTTCGTCTCCCGCGTGGTGCGTCAGGGCATGGAGAGCGACATCCTGCCCGACATCACCGCGACCGTGACGAATTTTGACGGTCTGGACTACCGCTCCATCGCGTCCGTTCCGACGGACGACGACAAGGAGCTCAAGCGCGTGGAGGAAGGCGCGAGCATCCCGACGACCAGCATCCGCACGCAGGAAAACCTTGTGAAGCTCCACAAGCGCGGCAGAATGCTGGTGGCATCCTATGAGGCCATCCGATTCCAGAGACTGGACCTCTTCTCTGTGACGCTGCGCCAGATCGGCGCGTACATTGCGCGCATGCACTTAAAGGACGCCATCGACGTGCTGATGAACGGCGACGGCAACAACAATGCCGCCACGAGCTATACCATCGGCGATGACGGCATCGGCGGCACGAAGGGCACGCTGAGCTATAACGCGCTGCTGGGCTTCTGGTCGAAGTTTGACCCTTACACGATGAACACGCTGCTGATGGGCAACGACATGATGCTCGCGATGCTCAAGCTCTCGGAATTCCAGAACCCGCTGACGGGCCTCAACTTCCAAGGCACGGGCACGCTGTCGACTCCGCTGGGCGCAAAGCTGCTGCGCACGAGCGCGATGCCCGCGGGCAAGATCATCGGCCTTGACAAAAACTATGCGCTTGAGCGCATCTGCGGCAGCGAGGTATTGGTCGAGTATGACAAGCTCATCGACCGCCAGCTGGAGCGCGCGGCCATCACGAGCATTTCCGGCTTTGCAAAGCCGTATCAGGAGGCCTCGAAGGTGCTGTCCTTACAGTAAAAAGTAAGGAGGAAGAGCGAATGGCGGAGAGCATGAGCGAGCAGATTTTTGCGATCGCGTGCGCGCTGAGCAAGGCGGACGAGAGCGAGAAGAGCATGCTCCAGATGATCTGCACGGCGCAGGAGGAGAGTCTTGTGCGCGCGCTGAAAGAGGGCGTCGCCAAAGAGGACTGCGAGAGCGCGTTCATCTGCGCGGCGGCGTGGCTGGCGGCGGCCGCGATGGAGAGCGCGAGAGCGGGCGGGGAGGAGGTCTCCTCCCTGCGCGCGGGCGACCTGACGGTGACGAAGCGCTCGTCCGACGAGGGGAGCAAGCGGCTGAAACTGCTGCGCGAGCAGGCGTGGGCGCTGATGCGCCCGTATACGATGGACGGCGGGTTCTGCTTCCGCGGGGTGGAGGCATGAAGCAGGCGCTGAGCGAGGTGTTTGCGCGCTACGGCATGAGCGTTTCGGTGCTGCGCGGCGAAGAGACGGCGGAGACGAAAGCGTTTTTGCAGCTCGTAAAGAGGGAGAACGGCGAGGAGCCGTTCTCTGTGACGGCGCTGGGCGCGGTGAGCGAGCAGTGCTGGCGGTACCTGGGGCCGGCGAACGTTGAAATTGCAATGGGCGACTTTGTGCAGTGCGGAGAGAAGCGGTACGTTGTGCGCGCGGCGGGGCCGTTTTACGTGGGCGAGGAGATCGCCTACTACTGGGCGATGCTGCATCCGAAGGAGGAAGAGGCGTGACGGCGGTCGGACAGGTGAAGCGCGCGGCGGCCGCGGCGATCAAGGCGGCGGGCTGCGCGGCGATCGGGAGCTACAGCGAGGAACAGCTCAAGCGGTATGAGACCGCGGTGGCGGCAGTCGGCACGAAGGAGACGGTGATCGAGGAGAGCGGCGCGGCCCAGTATCTGGGAGAAAAGGTCGACGAGACGACGAAGGAGACGGTCGCCGTGTACGGGCGGAAGATGCTGCTGACGCTGCTGATCGAGGTGTATGCGCCGAGGACGCTGGGCGCGGCGGGCTGCGGGGAAGCTGCGGAGACGGTGACGCAGGCGCTGATGACGGCGCTGCCGGAGGGGCTGAAGCTCAGGTCGCTCCAGTGGGGCAAGACCGGCTGGGACAGGACAATGGGCATGTTCCGGCTGGATGCGAGCGCGAAATATGCGGCGTACTTTGTCGCGGAGGCGGCGGAGGATGAGACGGTGTTTACCGATTTTGTATTGAAAGGCACGGTGAAAGAACGTGAATAGTACGATCCATGAGCGGCCGGGCGTGTATTCGTCCTACGACGCATCGAGCGTGGTGAGCGCGAGCGCTGCGGCGAAGACGATCGGCGCTGCGGCAGTGGCGGCGAAGGGGACGGTCAACAAGGTGGAGCTTATCACCTCATATGAAGAGGGGAAGAGCGTATTTGGCGAGGATGCGAGCGGCGTGTATGGCATGAGCACGCTGCTCAAATTCCTCTTCGCCAACGGCGCGGGCGCGGTGAAGGCTGTGGCCGTGGGTGAGGACGAGGACAAAGAGAAGGACTATGCGAGCGCGTTCGCGGCGCTCACCGGCGAGGAAGACGTCGGCGTGATGGTGTGCGACAGCGCGGAGCAGAGCGTGCATCTGCTCCTCAAGACGGCGGTGGAGGACGCGTCGGCGGCGAGACGCGAGCGCATCGCGGTCATCGGCGGCTCGGAGGAGACGGTCGCGCAGATGGTGAACCACGCGAAGGCGGTCAACAGCGAGCGCGTGGTGCTGGTGGGACCGGATATCGCACTGGATGGCGGCGGTACGCTGAGCGCGGTGTTTGCCGCGGCGGCGGTGGCGGGCGTGATCGCGGGAAATACCGACCCGTCGGTGCCCGTCAACGGCGCGGAGCTGGCGCTTTTCGGCGCGGCGGGCAAGAGACTGAGCGACAATGAGATCGACCAGCTGGTGCGCGGCGGCGTGACGCCGATCGAGACGGTGGGCGGCGTTTCCTCGCCGGTGCGCGGCATCACGACGAGAACCTCGAGCGGCGGGGCGGCGGACACGACGTGGCGCGAGCTGACGACCATTTTGATCGTGGACGAGGTCATCCCGACGATCAGAGCGGCGCTGCGTGCGCGCTTTGCCAGAAGCAAGAACACCGCGCAGAGCCGAGGAGCCATCCGCTCGCAGGTGGTGCTGGAGCTCGAGGAGATGAAGAGCCGCGAGATCGTGGACGGCTACGGCGAGGTGCTGGTGAGCGCGCTCAAGAGTGACCCGACGGTGTGCCTGGTGGAATTCAGCTTTACGGTGGCGCACGGGCTGAACCGCATTTATCTGACGGCGCACATCACGGTGTAAGGAGGGAAGAACATGGCGAATACGGTATTGCCGCTGAGCAGTGACATCTATCTCGAGGTCGACGGCAAAAAGGTGGCGGTGGTGCAGAGCTACACGACGAGAGCGACGCGCACGAGCCGCGAGATCGAGGCCTTTGGCGAAAACGAGCCGGTGGCGACGATCGCGGGCGCGAACAAGTACACACTGGAATTGAGCCGCCTGTATGCGACGGACGAGGCCATCAGCGACGGCATCAACTTCTATGATCTGAACGACTTTTCGCTCGTGATCTGCAAGCCGGACAAGCGCATCATCTACTCGCAGTGCCGCTGGAGCAGTATTGAAGAGGCGGGCAAGCTCGGCGACCCGGCGGCGGAGAAGGTGACGATCATCGCGCGCAAGCGCATGGAGATCGCGAGCTGATGGACGAGCGGCTGCTGAACTTTTTGGGGCGCGAGCGGGAGAAGACGGTGCGCATTGGGGAGAGGACGTGCGTGATGCGGCTGCTCTCAGCCCGCGAGACGCTTGCGCTGCGGCGCGAGATCGCGCAGCTTGACTGCGCCGACGAAGAAGAGCGCGTGCTGCGCGCGAACGCGGCGCTGCTCAAAAGAAGCCTGACGGAGAGCGGAGGGGCGGCCTTTGCAAGCGCGGAGGACGTCGAAAATACGCTGAGCGTCGGCGAGATCAACGAGCTGGTGCGGTGCTACGCGCTGCTCGACGGGGCGGAGAACCCGTCGAGCGAGGACGGACGCAAAAGCGTGGAAGCACTAAAAAAAGCATGGAGCACGCGCCCTATGAACGGCTGAAATGGCGCATGCTCCGATATGCCGGTGCGCTGCCGAGCGAAAAGCGCGCGCAGGAGATGACGGACGCGGACTACCTCTATTGCCTTGTGCACGAGATGCTCGACCGCGAGGAGGCGATGGAGCGGCTGTGCCCTGCGTGCCGGACGCGCGCAGAGGAGGCGCGGTGCAGCATCTGCGGGGAAAAGCTTGGAGAGACCGCGGGCGGCGGCAACGCGAGCTTTGACATGGCGCGCTTTATCCGCATGAAGGAGGAGCGAAAACCTTGAATTACATCGAATGGGCGCTGCAAAGAGGTCTGGAACTGTGGCGCGAGCGGGAAGAGACGCTGAAAAAGCGCCTCTCCCTTGTGCCGGAGGGTGAGGTACGGAAAAAGGCGGCGGAGGCGCAGGCTTCGGAAGAGGAAGCCGCGGTGCAGAGCACGGAGATGAGCGGCAGCGCGAAAGCCGCGGCGAACGCGGCAGATGATCCGGCGGAGACGGCGGCGGTGCGGCTTGGGCGAAAGCTCGGGCTGGGTGCGGCGCAGGAAAGCGAAGAACCGGAGAGGGAGAGCGGGTTTTCTGCCGGTTTGACGGGGACGGCGGCGGAGAACGCGGCGCTTCTGCGCGCGAGAGAAGCCGAGAGCACGGATGATGCGTCCGGC
>CAVFND010000039.1:0-10789 GCA_963623615.1 Oscillibacter sp. ER4
CACGTCCCAGTCCAGATCGAGGATGCGGTCGATTTTGAGGATGTCCTTGCGGCCAAGCTTGTCGCTCACCACGTTTTTCAGTAGCGCGACCGAGCAGTCGAGCTTGTCGAGGCCGAGAATGTTGTAGAGCTCCATCGCCTTGCCGGCGGTGATATGGTCAATGACGATACCGTTGGAAATTGCATCAATAATCATCTGTGTAACCCTCCCTTATTGAATCCCAAGCAGCTTCAGAATCAGTGCCATGCGGATATAGCGGCCATTTTTGACCTGTTTGAAATAGCAGGCGCGTGGATCGTCGTCCACGGCGATGGAAATTTCGTTGACACGGGGCAGCGGATGCAGAATGCAGAGATCGGACTTCGCTGTTTTCAGCTTTTCGGGCGTCAGGATGTAGCTGTCTTTCAGACGGAGGTAGTCCTCTTCGTTGAAGAACCGCTCGCGCTGCACGCGGGTCATGTAGAGAATGTCGAGCTGCGGCATGACGGCCTCAAGATCGGTCGTCTGCTCGTAAGGGATGTTGTTCTTTTTCAGGACCTCGTTTTTGACGTAGCTCGGCAGTTTCAGCTCCTCCGGCGAGATCAGGACGATCTTGATGCCGGTATAACGGCTCAGCGCGCTGATGAGCGAGTGGACGGTGCGGCCGAACTTGAGGTCGCCGCAGAAGCCGACGGTCAGGTCGCTGAATCTCCCCTTCTCGCGCTGGATGGTAAGAAGGTCGGTGAGCGTCTGCGTCGGGTGGTTGTGGCCGCCGTCACCGGCGTTGATGACAGGGACCTCGGAGTGCATGGAGGCGACGAGCGGCGCGCCCTCTTTCGGGTGGCGCATGGCGATGATGTCGGAATAGCAGCTGACGGTGCGGATGGTATCGGAGACGCTCTCGCCCTTTGACGCGGACGAGCTGCTGGCGGACGAGAAGCCGAGGACCTTGCCGCCGAGCGAGAGCATGGCGGACTCGAAGCTCAGGCGCGTCCGGGTGGAGGGCTCGAAGAAGAGCGTTGCGAGAATCTTACCGTCGCACTTGTGGGCATAGGCTTCGGGATGGGCGATGATGTCGTTCGCTGTGGCGACCAGTTCGTCGATTTCCTGTGTGTTGAGCTGCAAAATGTCGATCAGGTGGTTCATATCAGTGGTTTCCTCCAATCCAAGATTCGTCTGCGGGGTTGTTGCGGAACTGAATGAGACGCGCGACGTCGTCGGGGCGGATGTAGTTCTGCTCTGCCGCGACGGCGGCGATGACGTCGAAATTCGTCAGGCTGTGGTTTTTCACATGCGCATCGGCGAGGCGGTCAAGGCCCTTCTGCATGCCGTAGGTGAAGATGCACGCAATGCCGAGCACTTCCGCGCCCGCCTCGCGGAGAACGTTCACCACATCGAGCACGCTGCCGCCCGTGGAGATGAGGTCCTCGATGACGACGACCTTCTGGCCCGGTTCGAGCCGGCCTTCAAT
This sequence comes from Oscillibacter sp. ER4, assembly GCA_963623615.1. Taxonomy (GTDB): domain Bacteria; phylum Bacillota; class Clostridia; order Oscillospirales; family Oscillospiraceae; genus Hominicoprocola. The sequence goes on from CAVFND010000039.1 coordinate 1,451, forward strand.
CTGATTCTTTCGCCCGTGGTCCTTGCCGGACGAGCGGACATAGCCCATCGGCAGGCCCATCATGTGGCCGACGATGGCTGCATGTGCGATGCCCGCCGTGCTCGTGCCCATCAGGACCTCCGCGTCGGGATAGTCAGCGCGGATGACCTCGCAGAGCGCGGACTCCACCTGCGTGCGCACCTCGGGCGCAGTCAGAATCAGGCGGTTGTCACAGTAGACAGGACTTTTGATGCCGCTGGCCCAGATAAACGGCTCGTCCGGGCGGAAAAAGACCGCGCGAATCGACAGCAGGCCCTCTGCGATCTGTCGTTCCAAAGTTTCCATAGCTGCTCCTTTCAATCTGATGTCAAAAGTATTTCCAGTTCTTCCGGTGTGGCGGCGATTGCCTCCGCACCGGCATTTTCCAGCTCTTCGCGGCTGCCGTAGCCGTAGAGCACACCGATCACGTCCAAGCCCGCAAGGTGGCCGCCGATGACGTCGTGCTCGCGGTCGCCAACCATCACGGCGTGGGAGAGGTCGGTGCAGTTTGCCTGCTTTAGCGCGGCGCGGACGACGTTTTCCTTTTTGCCCGCTTCCTTGTCGCCCAGAGGCGCGCCGCAGATCGCCTCGAAATACGGCGCAAGGCCGAAATGCTCCAGCACGCGGACGGCGATGGTGTCGAGCTTTGACGTGGCGGCAAACAGACGTCTGCCCTGTGCGTTCAGGCGTGCGAGCAGTTCCGGAATGCCGGGGTAGGGCGCGTTGTCGAGCCAGCCGTCTTTTTGATAATATTCGCGGAATTTTGCGATGATGGCCGGGATTTCTGCCTCCGGGACAAACGACGCAAATGTATCGCTCAGCGGCGGGCCGACGAAGAACGCAAGCTCGCGCCAGTCGCGTTCAATGCCGTAGGCGCGCAGCGCGTACTGCGCCGCTTTCATGATGCCGGGGCCAGAGTCGGTCAGCGTGCCGTCCAAATCAAATAAAATCAGCTCACGGCGCATCGCTCACCCCACAAACTCGTCCACACAGCGGCGATAGGCGGCGACGGGGTTGTCTGCCTGTGTGATGGGGCGGCCGACGACGATGTAGTCCGAGCCGATCTCGCGCGCCTTTGCGGGCGTGGTGATGCGGACCTGATCGTCCGCCTTTGCGTCGGCAAAGCGGATGCCGGGCGTCACGGTGACAAAGTTTTTCGTGCAGGCGTCGTGGATGCGGCCCGCCTCGAGCGGGGAGCAGACCACGCCATCGAGTCCCGCCAGCTTCGCGTTTTTCGCGTAGTCGATGACCACGTCCTCGAGCGGCTTGTGAATTTCAATTTCTTCCTCCATGCTCTGCTGGCTCGTAGAGGTGAGCTGCGTGACGGCGATGAGCAGCGGCCGCGTGCCGTCCGCGCGGGTCAAGCCCTCGCGCGCGGCGGACATCATCGCACGCGTACCCGCGGCGTGGAGGTTCACCATGTCCACGTCAAGCGAAGAGAGCACGGCCATCGCCTTTTTCACGGTGTTGGGGATGTCGTGCAGCTTGAGGTCGAGGAAGATCTTGTGGCCGCGCGCCTTGATCTCGCGCACGATGGCAGGGCCTTCGGCGTAGAAAAGCTCCATACCGATCTTCACGAACGGCTTTTCGCCGGTGAACCGGTCGAGAAATGCGAGTGTCTTTTCTTTGCTGTCAAAATCCAGTGCGATGATAACGTCCTTACCCATGGTGGGCACCTCCTATGATATCGTTCAGATTGTTGATGTGGTATTGCTGCATAACGCGGGGCAGGTCCTCAACGATGCGGCGGCAGGCCCAGGGATCGACGAGATTCGCCGCGCCGACCTCCACCGCCGTTGCGCCCGCGAGCATCAGCTCGAGCACGTCCTCCGCGCGCGAAACGCCGCCGAGGCCCACGACGGGGATGCAGACCGCTTCGTACACCTGCCAGACCATGCGCACCGCCAGTGGAAAGACCGCTGGGCCGGACATGCCGCCCGTGCTGTTTGCAAGCAGCGGTTTTCTGGTTTTCAGATCGAGCCGCATCCCCATCACGGTATTGATGAGGCTGAGGCCGTCCGCTCCCGCGTCCTCGCAGGCTTTGGCGATGTCCGCGATGCTCGTCACGTTCGGCGAGAGCTTGACGATGACGGGCTTTTTCACCGCGTCCTTTACTGCGCGCGTGACCGCTGCGGCGGCCTCCGGATCGGTACCGAAGCTCATGCCGCCGCCGTGGACGTTCGGGCACGAGATGTTCACCTCGAGCCAGCCGACCTGTGGGCAGGCGTCGAGCTTCTGGCAGACCTCAACGTATTCTTCGATCGAAAAGCCGCTGATATTCGCCATGACGGGCTTGTGGAACACACGTGCGAGCTTCGGCAGCTCCTCGGCGATGACTGCGTCCACGCCGGGATTCTGGAGACCCACTGCGTTGAGCATTCCGCTCGCCATTTCGGCGATGCGCGGCTGGGGATTGCCGAGGCGCGGGTGCAGGGTCGTGCCCTTGAAGGAGAACGTACCGAGGCAGTTGATGTCGTAGAGCTCTGCGAACTCATATCCGTAGCCGAAGGTGCCGCTGGCCGGGATGACGGGATTTGCGAGTGGGAGACCGCAGAGCGTGACGCTTGTGTTTACCATTTGAGTTCCTCCCTCCGGAATACGGGGCCTTCGCGGCAGACGCGCTTCGGGCCGTTCATGGTGTCGATCGTGCAGCCCATGCACGCGCCGAAGCCGCAGCCCATGCGCGCCTCCAGACTGAGCTGGCCGGGCTTATCCGTTCTGGCGCAAAGCGCCTTGAGCATCGGCAGCGGGCCGCAGGCGCAGAGCGTGTCAAACCGCTCTGGCAGCGCGTCGGTCACGAAGCCGCGCACGCCATAGCTCCCGTCTGCGGTTGCAACGATGGTCTCCACGCCGAGTGCCTGAAATTCCGCTTCGAAGAAGCGTTCTGCCGCTGTGTTGAAGCCGAGCACGGCGATTGGCGTTTTGCCGGCGGCCAGCAGCCGCTTCGCGAGACCGTACATGGGCGGGATCCCGATCCCGCCGCCAGTAACAAGCGTCACTTTGCCGCACGCATTCACATCAAAGCCATTCCCGCAGCCGGAAAGTGCATCAAGTGTCTGCCGTGCTGTGCAGCGGGAGAGCCAGTCCGTGCCGCCGCCGACCACCTTATATAAGAGCGTAACGCTCGCATCCTCCCAATCGCAGACGGAGATGGGTCTGCGGAGATAGAAGCCGGGCAGACGCAGATTCAGAAATTGCCCCGGTGCTGTGATGGTCGAGGTGTCGCCCGCCAAGATCAGGCGAAAGACGCCGGGGGCGATGGGGGCGTTTTCTGCAATGGTATAAGTCACTTCGTTCAAGGCGTGTCCTCCTTCCAGACGATCTCGCCGCCGATCATCGTCAGCTTGCAGACTCCGGAGAGTGTTGTTCCGGCGAACGGCGTCGCGCGGCCCATGGTCAGGAACCGCTCCGGGTCGACGGTATAGGTCTCGTTCAAGTCGAAAACGGTCAGATCGGCGGGCTGCCCGACGGCAAGCTCCGTGCCGCAGCCGAAGCGGCGCATCGGCGCGCCGTGCATCAGGTCCACCAGCTTTTCCAGCGGCAAAATGCCGGGCTTGACCAAGTGTGTGTAGCTTGCGGCAAACGAGGTCTCCAATCCGACAACGCCCATGGCGCTGCCCGCGAGGCCCTTCGCCTTTTCTTCGGCGCTGTGCGGCGCGTGGTCGGTGACGAGCATGTCGATCGTGCCGTCGAGCAGTCCCTCGATCAGTGCGTCCCGATCGGCTTTGTCACGCAGCGGCGGGTTCATTTTAAAGCGCCCGTCCTCCTGAAGATCGTCCTGTGTGAAGGCAAGGTAGTGCGGCGCAGTCTCACATGTCACGTCCACGCCGCGGCGCTTGGCCGCGCGGATGAGCTCGACGCTTTCCTTGGTTGAAACGTGGCAGACGTGATAGGCGCAGCCCGTCTGCTCGGCGAGCCGGATATCGCGTGCGATCGGGCCCCATTCGCTCTCGGAGCAGATGCCGCGGTGTCCGTGCGTGCGGGCATATGTGCCGTCGTGGATATAGCCGCCATGCAGAAGCGCGTTGTCCTCGCAGTGTGCGGCAAGGATCTTACCGAGGCGTCGGCATTCTTTCATTGCCTGCCGCATCATGCTCTCAGACTGCACGCCGCGCCCATCGTCGGAAAAGGCGATGACGTTCGGAGCCATCGCGGCGAGGTCTGCGAGCTGCTCGCCCTTTTCGCCGACCGTGATGGCACCGTAGGGGTGGACGTGGACAAGCGCGTCCGTTTCGATGATCGCGCGCTCGACATCCAGCGAAGCGGCACAGTCCGGCACGGGATTCAGATTCGGCATGGCGGCGACGTGGGTGAAGCCGCCGTGCGCGGCGGCCAGCGTGCCGGTGCTGATGGTCTCCTTATAAGAAAATCCCGGTTCACGAAGATGTACATGTACATCCACGAAACCGGGAAATAAAAATGCGTTATGAAGATCAACAGAAACAGTATCCGCGGGACAGGAAATACGATCCCCAATGGAAACAATTCTTCCGTCCGAAATCAATACGTCCGTTAAATGAAACACGCCATGCGTCAGGAGCGGGCATTCTTCAATCGGTAGCGCATTGCTGTTCCCTCCCCTTTCAAATCTTTCCAGCATTATAAAAGATGTTTCGGCAAATGTCAAGCAGTATCTTTGCTGACGGTGGAAAATGACGGTGGAAAAGGAAACACAAAACAGTCTCTGCTGTCTGACAGGGTATAGTCTTAAGTCCGGCAATATGTCCGGGTGCAAGGGCTTTTGGTGTTGAACAGGTCCTTCGTGGAAATGCTGGTCATATTGCAGAAAAACGTCATAAGAAATGAACGTCCTTCGAGGTGCTTATCCGCCGATCGAAGATACTTCCGGAACGCTTTCTTCCAACACGTCGAGCACGATGCGTGCGGTGTCGAGCGAGGTGAAGATGGTGACGCCGTTTTGGATCGCGCAGCGGCGAATAGCGACGCCGTCTTCATAATGGACGCCGGAGAGGATGGCGCGGGTATTGACGATGTAGCTGACATGGCCGGAGCGGATGGAGTCTAAAATCTCCTCGCTCCCCTCGCTGAGCTTGCCGCGCAGCGTCGTGGGGATGCCGTGGGCCTGGAGGAAGGCGGCGGTGCCCGCCGTGGCCTCGAGGCGGAAGCCGAGCGCGTAGAACCGCCGGGCCAGCGGCAGGGCCTCGGCCTTGTCCTCGTCGGCCAGGGTCAGAATGACCGTGCCGTGATCCTTGATCCGGACGCCGGAGGCCTCGATGGCCTTGCAGAGCGCGCGGTTGAGCTTCCGGTCGTAGCCGATGGCCTCGCCGGTCGACTTCATCTCGGGCGAGAGGTAGGCGTCCATGCCGTCGAGCTTGGTAAACGAGAAGGCCGGGGCCTTGACGTACCAGATCTCCTTTTCGGGGAGCGTCGGCTCCGTGATCCCCTGGCCTGCAAGCGTCCGGCCGAGCATGGCGCGTGTTGCGATGGCGACCAGGGGGCAGCCGGTGGCCTTCGAGAGGAAGGGAACGCTGCGCGAAGCGCGGGGATTGACCTCGATGACGAAAACGCGCTCGTCGGCATCCACGATAAACTGGATGTTGAACAGTCCCACGATCCCGATCCCAAGGCCGAGGCGGGTCGTATACTCCAAAATCGTGTCCTTGACGGCGGCGGAGAGCGAGAAGGGCGGATAGACGGACGTGGAGTCGCCGGGATGGACGCCCGTGCGCTCCACGAGCTCCATAATGCCCGGCAGGAAGACCCGCTCGCCGTCGCAGACCGCGTCGACCTCGACCTCCTTGCCCACCAGGTATTTGTCGATGAGCACGGGCTTTTCCGCGTCGACGGCGAAGGCGTTGCCGAGATAGCGGCGGAGCATCGTTTCGTTTGCGACGATCTCCATCGCGCGGCCGCCGAGGACGAAGCTCGGCCGGACGAGCACGGGATAGCCGATCTCCGCCGCCGCGGCCACGCCCGAGGCCATATCGGTCACGGCGACGCCCTGCGGATTGGGGATGCCGAGGGCCTTGATGACCGCGTCAAAGGCGTCGCGGTTTTCGGCCTTTTCGATGGCGTCGCAGCCGGTGCCAAGGATGCGCACGCCGCGCCGGGCCAGCGGTTCCGCCAGGTTGACCGCCGTCTGCCCGCCGAGCGTGGCGATGACGCCGAGGGGGCGCTCGAGGTGGACGATGTTCATAACGTCCTCGCAGGTGAGCGGCTCGAAGTAGAGCTTGTCGGCGGTGGTATAGTCGGTGGAGACGGTTTCGGGGTTGTTGTTGACGACGATGGCCTCGAAGCCGAGCTCCCGGATCGTCCGCACAGCGTGGACAGTCGAATAGTCGAACTCGACGCCCTGCCCGATGCGGATGGGGCCGGAGCCGAGGACGATGACCTTTTTCCGCTCCGTGACGACCGACTCGTTTTCCTCGGCGTAGGTGGAATAAAAATAGGGCACATAGCTGTCAAACTCGCTGGCGCAGGTGTCGATCATTTTATAGACCGGGAAGATCTCCGCGCGGCAGCGCAGGGCATAGACCCCGTCCTCCGTCCAGTGCCAGAGCTCGGCGACGTAGGAATCGGAGAATCCGAGCCGCTTGGCCTCGCGCAGGTGCGGGAGGGAAGCGACGTTCTGCTCCAGCTCGCGCTCAAAATCGACGATCTTGCGGATCTTGTCGAGGAAGAACATGTCGATCTGCGTGACGTCGCAGATCCGGGCCTGGTCGACGCCGAGCCACATCAGCTGCGAGATGGCATAGAGGCGGTCGTCGGTGCCGTTTTTGATATAGTCCAGGAGCTGATCGACCGACATGTGCGCAGAGTCGAATTTTTCGAGGTGCAGGTGGTTTTTCCCCTCCTCGAGCGAGCGGATGCCCTTGAGCAGGCTCTCTTCAAAGGTGCGCCCCACGCTCATCACCTCGCCGGTGGCCTTCATCTGGGTGGAGAGCGTGTTCTGCGCGGCGGGGAATTTGTCAAACGGGAAGCGCGGGAGCTTGGTCACGACATAGTCCAGCGCGGGCTCGAAGCAGGCGGGCGTATTGGCCAGGCGAATTTCGTCGAGGCGCAAGCCCACGGCGATCTTCGCCGAGACGCGGGCGATGGGATAGCCCGTGGCCTTGGAGGCCAGGGCGGACGAGCGCGAGACGCGCGGGTTGACCTCGATGACATAGTAGCGGAACGAGTGCGGGTCGAGCGCGAACTGCACGTTGCACCCGCCCTGCACGCCGAGCGCGCGGATGATCTTCAGCGCGCTGCTGCGCAGCATCTGGAATTCCTTGTTGGTCAGCGTCTGGCTCGGCGCGACGACGATGGAGTCGCCGGTGTGGATGCCGACGGGATCGAGGTTTTCCATGTTGCAGACGGTGATGGCCGTGTCGTTCGCGTCGCGCATCACCTCGTATTCGATCTCTTTATAGCCCTTGATGCTCTTTTCCACCAGCACCTGGTGGACAGGCGAGAGCGCCAGGGCGTTTTTCATCTTTTCCGCCAGCTCCTCCGGCGTGTCGGCAAAGCCGCCGCCCGTGCCGCCGAGCGTGAAGGCCGGGCGCAGGATGACCGGATAGCCGATCTCCGCCGCCGCGGCGAGGGCCTCTTCGGCGCTGTAGGTGATGCGGGAGGGGACGACCGGCTCGCCGATGCGCTCGCAGAGCTCCTTGAAAAGCTCCCGATCCTCGGCGCACTCGATGCTCCGCGCGTCCGTGCCGAGCAGCTCGATGCCGCACTCGTCCAAAACGCCCTGCTTCCAGAGCTGCATGGCGAGGTTCAGCCCCGTCTGCCCGCCGATGCCGGGGACGATGGCGTCCGGCCGCTCGAGGCGGCAGATGCGCGAAAGATAGGGCACGGTCAGCGGCTCCATGTAGACCTTGTCGGCGATGCTGGTGTCGGTCATGATGGTGGCGGGGTTGGAATTGGCCAGGACGACCTCATAGCCCTCCTCGCGCAGGGCCAGGCAGGCCTGCGTGCCCGCGTAGTCAAATTCCGCGGCCTGGCCGATGACGATCGGGCCGGAGCCGATGACGAGGATCTTATGGATGTCAGTTCTTTTCGGCATGGCCCTTTGCCTCCTTCATGCTCTGCAAAAATTCCGCGAACAGATAGGCGCTGTCCTGCGGGCCCGGCGCGCTCTCCGGGTGATACTGGACGCTGAAGACGCGGTCCGCCGCGCAGCGCTGGCCCTCGACCGTGCCGTCGAGCAGATTCCGGTGCGTCACGGCCAGGCCCGTGCCGGCGAGGCTGTCTTCGTCCACGGCGTAGCTGTGGTTCTGCGAGGTCATCTCGATTTTGCCGGTTTCGAGGTTTAAAACCGGGTGGTTGCCGCCGCGATGGCCGAATTTCAGCTTATAGGTCTTCGCGCCGTAGGCCAGGGCGATCAGCTGGTGCCCCAGGCAGATGCCGAACAGCGGGAAGCGCCCGCGCAGGGCGCGGACGGTTTCGATGACCTCCGTGACGTCCTCCGGATCGCCGGGGCCGTTGGAGAGGAAGACGCCGTCCGGGCGGAGCGCGGCGATCGTTTCCGCGTCCGTGTCATACGGCACGACCGTCACGTTGCAGCCCGCCGCCGTGAGCGAGCGGACGATGTTCAGCTTCATGCCGCAGTCGATGGCGACGACGTGGAATTTCGGATTGGCCGTCCGGGCGTACCAGCGCTTGCGGCTGCTGACGCGGGCGACGGAATCGTGCGGCACGGGCGTGGCGCGGATGATCTCCAGCGCCTGCTCCTTCGGCGTCCCGGCCCCGGTGATGAGCACGCGGCGGGAGCCGAGGTCGCGGATGCTGCGCGTGAGCGCGCGCGTGTCGATGCCGGAGATGGCCGGGATGCCGTTTTCCTCAAGCAGCTCCGAGAGCGTGCGCGTGTAGCGGAAGTTGGACGGCATGTCGTTATAATCGTACACCGCCAGCGCGCCGAGACTGGGGTATTTGCACTCGAAATCCTCCTCCGTGATGCCGTAGTTGCCGATGAGCGGATAGGTCATCACGACGAGCTGGCCGGTATAGGACGGGTCGGAGACGATCTCCTGATAGCCAGCCAGGCTGGTGTTGAACACGATCTCGCACACCCGCTCTCCCGGCGCGCCGAAGCCGAAGCCGAAATATTCGCTCCCGTCCTCCAGGACGAGCTTACGGTCTATTGCTCTCATAGCTCTCTCCTAAACGAATATTTTTTCAGTATATCAAAAAAATTTTTGGATATCCGAAGTTTATCATGTATAAATATTAGAACACATTTCAGAGTCTTCGGCAATATCGAAAACCCACAAATTTTTCTAGCCTTTTTGCCTGATTTTCCTGTTTTCCACAAAGGTTGTGTCCGCATCCAAAAAACGCTCAATCATAACGTGTCCATTTCAAGACACAGAATGGAGC
>CAVFND010000040.1:0-10465 GCA_963623615.1 Oscillibacter sp. ER4
GGCTTACTTCATCAGCACCTATCAGGGCGACGGCACGCCGCTGCCGACGTTTGCCGGCGAGCCGATGGAGGTGAGCGTCCCGACTCCCGAAGAGGTCTGGGCCGCGCTCAACGCGGACAACAAGGTGTCCCTTTACGCAAACGTGAACGGCGAAGTCAAGCTGTTCAACAAAAATTTAGGCGATTGAGGAGAACGATATGAACGAGCTCGAACTCAAATACGGCTGCAACCCCAACCAGAAGCCGTCGCGCGTCTTTATGAAAGACGGCGGCGACCTGCCGTTCACCGTGCTGAACGGCAAACCGGGCTACATCAACCTGCTCGACGCTTTCAACTCTTTCCAGCTCGTGCGCGAGCTCAGGGAGGCCACGGGCCTGCCCGCCGCGGCGAGCTTCAAGCACGTTTCTCCCGCGGGCGCGGCACTCGGCCTGCCGCTCGATGAAGTGGACGAGCAGGTCTACTTCGTTGAGCCTGATGCGGCGCTTTCACCCATCGCCTGCGCCTACATCCGCGCCCGCGGCGCGGATCGCCTCTGCTCCTACGGCGACTGGGCGGCGCTCTCCGACGAGTGCGACGCCGCAACGGCGGAATACTTAAAAGGCGAAGTCTCCGACGGCATCATCGCACCCTCGTTCAGCGAGAAAGCGCTCGCCATCCTGAAGACGAAAAAGGGAGGCAAGTACAACATCGTGCAGATGGATCCCGCCTACGTTCCCGCCCCGCAGGAGCAGAAGGACGTCTTCGGCGTTACGTTCGAGCAGGGGCGCAACGACTGCAAAATTGACGAGACGCTTCTTGCGAACATCGTCACCGAAAATAAGAATCTTCCCGATGACGCGAAGCGCGACATGATCGTCTCGCTCATCACGCTCAAATACACGCAGTCGAACTCCGTCTGCTACGCGAAAAACGGCCAGACCATCGGCGTCGGCGCAGGCCAGCAGAGCCGCATCCACTGCACGCGCCTTGCCGGCAGCAAGGCGGACAACTGGTATCTCCGCCGTCATCCGAAGGTGCTCGCGCTGCCGTTTGTGGACGGCATCCGCCGCCCCGACCGCGACAACGCCATCGATGTTTACATCTCCGACGAGTGCGACGACGTTTTGGCCGACGGCGCATGGCAGCGCGTCTTCAAGGAGCGCCCCGAGCCGCTGACCGCGCAGGAGCGTAAAGACTGGGTCGCCCGCCAGAGCGGCGTGACCGTCGGCTCCGACGCGTTCTTCCCGTTCGGCGACAACGTCGAGCGCGCGAGAAAGAGCGGCGTCGCCTACATCGCAGAACCCGGTGGCTCGATCCGCGATGACAACGTCATCGAGACCGCAAATAAATACGGCATTACCATGGCCTTTACCGGACAGAGATTGTTCCATCACTAAAATAGGAGGAACGAAGCAAATGAAACTCATGGTCATCGGCGGCGGAGGCCGCGAACACGCCATCATCAAGAAGTTAAAGGAAAATCCCGCGATCAAGGAGATTTACTGCCTGCCCGGCAACGGCGGCATCGCCGCCGATGCGGTCTGCGTACCGGAGATTGGCGCGAAGGACATTCCCGCGCAGGTCGAATTTGCCAAGGCGTACCAGATCGACTATGCCGTCGTCGCGCCGGATGACCCGCTCGCCCTCGGCGCGGTGGACGCGCTGACCGAGGCGGGCGTCCCATGCTTCGGCCCCGACAAAAAGGCTGCCGTCATCGAGGCGAGCAAGGCCTATTCCAAGGACCTGATGAAAAAATACGGCATCCCCACGGCAAAGTACGAGCTGTTCACCGACGCGGACGCCGCCTGCGCCTATATTGATTCTCAGGGCGCGCCCATCGTTGTCAAGGCCGACGGCCTGGCGCTCGGCAAGGGTGTCATCGTCGCGCAGACGGTGGAGGAGGCGAAGGCCGCCGTCCGCTCTATGATCGAGGACAAGGCGTTCGGTGAAAGCGGCGCGCGCGTCGTCATCGAGGAGTTCATGGAGGGTCCCGAGGTCTCCGTTTTGAGCTTTACCGACGGCGAGACCGTCGTTCCGATGGCATCGTCCATGGACCATAAGTGCGCGCTGGACGGCGACAAAGGCCCGAACACCGGCGGCATGGGCACGATCGCCCCGAACCCCTACTATACGAAAAAGATCGCGGATGAGTGCATGGAGACGATTTTTCTGCCCACGATCCGCGCGATGAAGGCTGAGGGCCGCCCCTTCAAGGGCTGCCTCTATTTCGGCCTGATGCTCACGAAGGACGGCCCCAAGGTCGTGGAGTACAACTGCCGCTTCGGCGATCCCGAGACGCAGGTCGTGCTGCCGCTTCTCAAGTCCGACCTGCTCACGATCATGCAGGCGACGACGAACGGTACGCTCAAGGACGTTCCCGTCGAGTTTTCGATCGATTCCGCCTGCTGCGTCGTCCTCGCCTCGAACGGATATCCCAAGAAGTACGAGAGCGGCTTCCCCATCACGATGAGCGAAGAGGCCGCCGCGCACACCTACGTTGCGGGCGCGAAAAAAGACGGCGACAAGCTCCTGACCGCGGGCGGCCGCGTGCTCGGCGTCACCGCTGTCGCCCCCACGCTCGAAGAGGCCGTGAAGGAGGCCTACCGCTTATCGTCCGAGGTCGATTTTGCCAACAAATACTGCCGCAGCGACATTGGCCGCAGAGCCCTCGCCGCGCAAAAGGAGAGAGAGTAAATGGTCTATCGCGTCTGTGTTGAAAAAAAGCCCGGCCTTGCGCCCGAGTGCGTGAGCCTTCTTTCTGACTGCCGCTCGTTTCTGGACCTCAAGGGCCTTGAAAATGTGCGCATCTGGAACCGCTACGACGTCGAGGGCATCGACGAGACCTTGTTTGCCTACGCCACGAATACCGTTTTCTCCGAGCCGCAGCTCGACCTGACGAGCGAGGAGATCGACGCGAGCGGCGCTGCCGCCGTCTTCGCCGTCGAGCCGCTGCCCGGTCAGTTCGACCAGCGCGCCGACAGCGCGGCCCAGTGCATCCAGCTCCTGAGTCAGGGCGAGCGCCCGCGCATCCGCACGGCGAAGGTCTACGCGCTCTATGGCGCGCTCTCTGAAAAGGACGTCGAGGCCGTCAAGCACCACGTCATCAACCCCGTCGAGAGCCGTGAGGCCTCGCTTGCAAAGCCCACGACGCTCGCTGAAAATCTGACGGAGCCCAAGCCTGTCGCGTCGGTCGACGGCTTTATCTCGATGGACGAGGCGGCACTCTTCGCGCTCCTTTCCTCCATGGGCCTTGCGATGGACTTAGATGACCTCAAGACCTTGCAGGCTTACTTCCGCGACGAGGAGCACCGCGACCCCACCGTGACCGAGGTGCGCGTCGTCGACACCTACTGGTCCGACCACTGCCGCCACACGACGTTCTCCACGCACTTGGACGAGGTCAGCATCGAAGACCCCGCTGTCAAGAGTGCGTATGGCCGCTACCTCGCCGCGCGTGAGGAGGTCTACGGTGCAGAGAAGGCCGCGAAGCGTCCCCAGACGCTCATGGACATCGCGACCATCGGCACAAAGACGCTCAAAAAGCGCGGCCTTCTCCCCGAGCTCGACGAGAGCGAGGAGATCAACGCCTGCTCCATCCACGTTCCCGCCAAGGTGAACGGTGAGGAGCAGGACTGGCTGCTGATGTTCAAAAACGAGACCCACAACCACCCCACAGAGATCGAGCCCTTCGGCGGCGCGGCTACCTGCATCGGCGGCTGCATCCGTGACCCGCTCTCCGGACGTGCCTACGTCCATCAGGCGATGCGCGTCACCGGCGGCGGCGACCCGCGAAAGACGCTCGCGGAGACGCTTCCCGGCAAGCTCCCCCAGCGCAAGCTTGCGCAGACCGCCGCGGCGGGCTATTCGTCCTACGGCAACCAGATCGGCCTTGCCACGGGCCACGTCGCCGAGCTCTATCACGAGGGCTATATCGCCAAACGTCTTGAATGCGGCGCAGTCGCCGCGGCGGCGCCCGCGAAGAACGTCGTGCGCGAGCGGCCCGCCCCGGGCGACGTCGTCATCCTGCTCGGCGGCCGCACGGGACGCGACGGCATCGGCGGCGCGACAGGTTCGTCGAAGAGCCACGATTTGAAGTCCCTCACCACCATGGCGAGCGAGGTCCAGAAGGGCAACGCCCCCGAAGAGCGCAAGATCCAGCGTCTGTTCCGCAACGGTGAGGTCACCCGCCTTATCAAGCGCTGCAATGACTTCGGCGCGGGCGGCGTGTCCGTCGCCATCGGCGAGCTGGCCGACGGCCTCGAAATCAACCTTGATGCCGTGCGCAAGAAGTACGAGGGCCTTGACGGCACCGAGCTTGCGATCTCCGAATCGCAGGAGCGCATGGCCGTCGTCGTCGCGCCGGAGGATGAGGCGAAATTCATCGCCGCCGCGCAGGCTGAAAACCTGGAGGCCTACCGCGTCGCGGTCGTGAGCGAGAGCCCCCGCATGGTGATGCGCTGGTGCGGCCAGACGGTCGCCGACCTTTCGCGTGCGTTCCTCGACACGAACGGCGCGGTCAAGCACGCGAGCGTCCGCGTCGAAGCGGGGGAGGAGAAGTCCGTTTCCGTGCCGCACACGCTGCGCGACATGGCGGGCAGCCTCAAGAGCGCGTCCCGCCGTGGACTGACCGAGCGCTTCGACTCGACCGTCGGTTCGTTCTCGCTGCTCATGCCGTTTGGCGGCAAGACGCAGCGCACCCCCTCGCAGGCGATGGCGGCGCTGCTGCCCGTGCTGCCGGGGCAGACGACCGAGCAGGGCAGCGTTATGGCCTGGGGCTGTGATCCCGACGCCCTGAGCGCCGACCCGTATACGGGCGCGCACAGCGCGGTCTACACCTCGGTCGCCAAAATCGTCGCCGCGGGCGCCGATTATCACAAGACTTATCTCACCTTACAGGAATTTTTTGAAAAGCTCCGCAACGAGCCCGCGCGCTGGGGCAAGCCCTTTGCCGCGCTCCTCGGCGCGCTGGACGCCCAGCTCGAGCTCGGCGCCGCCGCCATCGGCGGTAAGGACTCGATGTCTGGTACGTTCCTCGACCACGACGTCCCGCCGACGCTCATCTCGTTCGCCATCGCGCCGGTGCGCGCGAGCGAACTTGTGACGACCGACTTCAAGTCCGCCGGCCACGGCGTCTACCTCTTCTACGGCGGCACGGCGGAACAGAAGACCGCCGCGTGGGAGCGCTTCACCGCGCTTGCCCGCGCGGACAAGGTCGCGAGCGCGTGGGCCGTTGAAAACGGCCTTGCCGAAGCGGTGATGAAGATGTCGCTCGGCAACGAGGTCGGCTTTGCCGCGGCCTCGACCGCTCTCGACTGGTATCAGCCCATGCCCGGCGCGATCGTCGCCGAGCTCACCGAGGAAATTTCCGACGCCGTCTGCATCGGCGTTACGACGGCGGAGAAGACGATCACCATCGGCAGCGACGAGACGAGCATCTCTGAGCTCCTGGCCCTCAACGACGCCGTCCTCGAATCCGTCTACCCGACGAAGACGCAGGACGCCGGCACGGTCGAGTGCTTCACCTATGAAACGGGAAAGCGCGCCGCGCCCGCCGTCAAGGTCGCGTGCCCGAAGGCGCTGATCCCCGTTTTCCCCGGTACGAACTGCGAGTACGACACCCAGCGCGCCCTGCTTGAAGCGGGTGCGGACGCCGAGCAGTTCATCATCCGCAACCTGACGAGCGCCGACGTTGCGGACAGCGTCGAGCGCTTTGCCGCGGCCGTGAAGGAGAGCCAGATCATCGTGATCCCTGGCGGCTTCTCCGGCGGCGACGAACCCGATGGTAGCGCCAAGCTCATCACGGCGTTCTTCCGCAACGCCGCGGTCAAGGAGCAGGTCACGGACCTTCTCGAAAAGCGCGACGGTCTGATGCTCGGCGTGTGCAACGGCTTCCAGGCGCTCATCAAGCTCGGATTAGTCCCCTACGGCAAGATCATGGACACTGACGCTGACTTCCCGACGCTCACCTACAACGTCATCGGCCGCCATCAGTCGCGTCTTGTGCGCACGCGCGTGTGCTCCAACAAGTCTCCCTGGCTCGCGGGCACGAAGGCCGGCGACATTTACACCGTGCCCATTTCCCACGGCGAGGGCCGCTTCCTCGCGTCCGGGGAGTTTGTCAAAAAGCTCGCCGAAAATGGCCAGATCGCCACGCAGTATGTAGACCTTGACGGGTATGCTACAATGGATGCAGCATTCAACCCCAACGGCTCGATCTGCGCCATCGAGGGCATCACCTCGCCCGATGGCCGCGTATTCGGCAAGATGGGGCACACCGAGCGCATCGGCAAGGAGCTTTACCGCAACGTCCCGGGAAAGTATGAGATGGAGCTGTTCACCTCTGCCGTGCGTTATTTCAAGTAATTTTAAAAAGAGAGGAGCAGACCCCAATGGCTTACTATTATCCCGAACCGTCTCACACGTTCAGCGAATATCTGCTCGTCCCCGGCTACACGTCGGAGGACTGCATTCCTGACAACGTCTCACTCAAAACGCCCCTCGTGCGCTACCGCAAGGGGCAGGAGGAGTGTCCCATCAGCCTGAATATCCCGATGGTCTCGGCCATCATGCAGTCGGTGTCGAACGACACGCTGGCCATCGCGCTGGCAAAAGAGGGAGGCCTTTCGTTCATCTTCGGCTCCCAGTCCATCGAGAGCGAGGCCGAGATGGTGCGCCGCGTGAAGAGCAATAAGGCGGGCTTCGTGCCGTCGGCCTCGAACCTGACGCCCGAGCACACGCTGGCCGACGTGCTGGCCCTCAAGGAGAAAAACGGCTTCTCGACCGTCGCCATCACCGAGGATGCGACGCCCAACGGCAAGCTCCTCGGCATCGTGACGAGCCGCGACTACCGCGTGAGCCGCATGAGCACGGATTTGAAGGTGTGCGAGTTCATGACCCCGCGCGAAAAGCTCGTCACCGCCCCTGCGTCGACCACGCTCAAGGAGGCCAACGACATCATCTGGGAGCACAAGCTCAACGCGCTGCCCATCGTGGATGAAAACGACCATCTGCTCTACTTCGTCTTCCGCAAGGACTATGCCGAGCACAAGGAGCACCCCCTCGCGCTTCAGGATGACAAGAAGCGCTACCTCGTCGGCGCGGGCATCAACTCCCGCGACTACGCCGAGCGCATTCCCGCACTTGTGGAGGCCGGTGCGGACGTGCTGTGCATCGACTCGTCCGAGGGCTACTCCGTCTGGCAGAAGAAGGTCATCGACTACGTGCGCGCAAACTACGGCAATACCATCAAGATCGGCGCGGGCAACGTCGTCGACCGTGACGGCTTCCGCTTCCTCGCCGAGTGCGGCGCGGACTTTGTCAAAGTCGGCATCGGCGGCGGCTCCATCTGCATCACGCGCGAAACGAAGGGCATCGGCCGCGGCCAGGCCACCGCGCTCATCGAAGTAAGCGCCGCGCGCGACGAGTACTTCCGCGAGACCGGCGTGTATGTCCCCATCTGCTCCGACGGCGGCATCGTGCACGACTATCACATGACGCTCGCGCTCGCCATGGGTGCGGACTTTCTGATGCTGGGCCGCTACTTCGCCCGCTTTGACGAATCGCCGACGAACAAGCTGCTCGTCAACGGCGTGTACGTCAAGGAATACTGGGGCGAGGGCTCGAACCGCGCGCGCAACTGGCAGCGCTACGACCTCGGCGGCAAGACGGGGCTTGCCTTTGAAGAGGGCGTCGACTCGTATGTCACCTATGCGGGCTCATTGCAGGATAACGTCGCCCGCAGCCTTTACAAGGTCAAGTCGACCATGTGCAACTGCGGCGTGACGACCATCCCCGACCTCCAGAAGAACGCAAAGCTCACGCTTGTTTCCGCCACCAGCATCGTCGAGGGCGGCTATCACGACGTTACCCTCCGCGCCACGAACACCAGCAACAACTAAACATCCCCAAGAGCAACAAAAAGCGGTTCCCAAACGGGAACCGCTTTTTTCATGGATAGCTTACTTGCGGAACGCCACACACGCCTGTGAGGCTGTTTTGCCGTCCGGCTTGACGATGCCGATGCGGCAGGTGCCGTCATCGAGTACTTTTTTGTAGACCGTCAGCCATTCACCCTCGAAGCACGGCGTCGAATAGTGCAGTTCGACCGACTGGATCTGACCGCTGGCGAGCTCCTTTGCCGTGAAGCAGTCGAGAAGCAATCGCACATAGGCCACGTTGTTCATGTGATGGCCGAGGTCAATGTCCGTCGACCGCACGGCATAGTGCGAGAAGAGGTCGGCATCCTCGAACTTTTCGTGGAAGCGCTGCAATTTTTCGGGGATGGCCGTCTCGGTGGGGAAGGAGTAGTCCTTCGGGAAGCCGGAATCGCCGAAGCGGATGATCTTCTGCTCCGGTCCCAAGATGGCCCACTCGGTCTTGCCGCGGGCGATGACCGTCTCGCCGCGCAAGAGTGTGTAGCTGCGGTATGTGTGCACGTCGCGCTCGCTGCAGGCCTCCACCCAGGTACGCACCGTCAGGTCGTCCATCAGGTACGCGCGCTCAAAAAGGTCGACGCGCGTGTGGACCGTGAGCCAGAATTCGCCCTTTTTCACCATCGCGCTGCTGCCGACGCCCAGCACCTCCGCATGCTGCGCCGCAATGCCTTGGAAGATCGTAAACGCCGCCAGCGGCGACAGCGCGCCCGAGGCATCGCAATAGTCGGGCGTGACGGTAAGATTTTTTTCAAAAATGCTCTCCATGCGGTTCTCCTTTGAGATTGTCGTTTTCTTAACGACAAGTATAACATGAAAAGGTTATTACCTCAAGCGGGTAAATTTGTTCGTTCGTTAAAATGTTGCGCGCATTGTTCCCTGCACCGTGCAGAGGGATGCGAATAAGGGAGGGGTATCTCTTTTCAAAAAGAGATACCCCTCCCTTAAACCCTCCCAGAGAAATTTTACATTGGCAGTTTGCAGCTTGAATAACTGCACACGCTGCGCAGTGTAAGCGCGGTGTACATGGCTTCGCCATGAATCCCTGCGATTCGTTACCGGTCGCAGCCGCGCCTTACTATCGTGAGGCGCGAGTGACGTTAGAACGGCGGCAGACTGCCTGCCGAATGCGGCATTGCTGTGCTTGCTGCATTGTAGGGACTGGCGGTAGAGGGAAATTAGCCCGCACTGCTACAAGATCAGCAGAGCGGCAGCGGATAGTAGGAGCAGAGGCAAATCGTCTTGCAATGCTAACGCGGCAACGCCGCGCGCAGGTAGTCGCATTCCGGAGGCAAAAGACTTGCGCAAGCCTGAGACTGCCAATCAAAAGCCTTTCTCTTGGGGTTCCAAAGGGGCCATTCTCTTTTGCGAAAGAGAATGGCCCCTTTGATTCGTGCAGCGCCTGCGGCGCTGCTATTTTCCCACGCATGGCGCGGATTTTTTACGCCTTTTCCCAAGAAAAACTCATACGTAAGCGCCGCCTGGGCCGCACTTGCACAGTAGAAATATCCTTATCGCGCACGACGCTGCCAACGCGCAGCGTGGAGAGCAGGAAACCGAGCTGTGTCATGTCGAGCAGGATGGACTTGATGCCGAAGGTGAAAAACGGGAAGGCTACGCCGCCGCTGATGGGGATCAGTGTGAGGTCGCAGCAAAGGTAGGCGGCCGCCTGTGTAGCAAACGATAGCAGCACGGAATAGGCGACGAGGCGGGCGAGCATGCTCTCCTGCCTGCGGCAGCGGCGGAAGGCGAGAACGAGCAGCGCGGCCAGCAGCGCGGCGAGCGCGATGAGCGCCAGCCAGCCGCAGCAGTGGACGAGCAGCGTCAGCGCGTGATCCTGCAGATCGACCATGCCGTAGCCTAAATGATGGGCAAGGTGTTTTGCGCTGTACGGCCCCACGCCGCCCTGACCGATCCATTTTGCGTTTTCCAACAGCTCACGCAGAACGACGGTCAGATATCCGCTGCCGTCAACGTAGGGATAGGGGGCCATTGCGATCGTGATTTTCCGCGCGAACCAGTTTGCGCCGAGAACGGAGCCCCACACAATGACGGCGGCGAGCGGCAGGGCAGTGAGCAGTGTTTCCCGCTTTGCGCCAAGACCGAACCAACCGCTGCGGGTGCAGAAGATCAGCAGCGCGCCATCGCAGAGAAACAGAAAGCCCAGATTGAGCAGGCACGGGATGCGCAGGCAGAATATGCACTGCACCGCGAGGCAGACAAAAGCGGCGAAAACGCCCCAGACGCGCCGCCCGCGCAGCGCGTAGAGCAGTAGGGCGAATAGCAGCGGGAACAGCAGCGGCAGGCTGCGCAGGAGAACACGCATCGAAACATAGGTATAGCGGAGCCAGAACCCGCCGGCGGGCAGCAGACTGAGCGGGATGAGCGCGGCATGGAACACGAGCGCGAGCGGCAGGGCGAAGCGCCCGAGCAGCGTAAAATCGAGAAAATACGCCGCGAGCATTGCCGCCGTGCCGAGCAGCAGCGCCACGCACTGGCGTGCGACGGTATAGTAAAAGCCATCGTCACCAACGCTCACGAGTGCGGTGAAGGCG
>CAVFND010000041.1:0-2961 GCA_963623615.1 Oscillibacter sp. ER4
GCCATGTACACCGCACACGATTGCGCAGCGCGTGCAGCTCTTCAAGCCACAGACTGCTAATGTAAGCGGGGTCGAGGGGTAAGGCCCCTCGTCCTTTCTCTCGGGGGTTTAAGGGGGATACTCTCTTTCTGAGAAAGAGAGTATCCCCCTTTTGGCGCGTATCTCCCGCCGGGAGATAAATATTAAAAAACACTTGTACGATTTTTCTCTCCGTGATAAAATACAATATTAAGACAAAAATAGGAGAAGACTGCCGCGTTTTGCGGCAAAAACACCCCTGAAAGGAGAGCACATATGGCGGTACACGAAGGACATCGCTCGCGCAAAAAAGAGCAGTTCCGCGCCCACGGGCTCGATGCGTTCGCCGACCACGAGGTGCTTGAGCTTCTCCTTTACTACGCCGTACCGCGGCAGGACACGAACCCCATCGCGCACCGGCTGATGGAAAAATTCGGCTCGCTCGACGCGGTGTTTTCCGCCGACCGTGCAGCACTTGAGGAGGTCGAGGGCATCGGCGAGAACGCCTCGACGCTCATCTCGCTCATGTTCCCGCTGATGCGCCGCATCCGCGCGTCGTCCGGCGCGCACGAGACCATTTTGAGCGATACCGAACAGGCGGGCGCGTACTTTTTAGACCTCTTTTTCGGCGAGCGGGAGGAAAAGCTCTACGAAGCGTGCCTCGACGCCAAGGGCCGTCTCCTCGCCTGCCATTTAGTCGCCGAGGGAGACACCGAGAGCGTCCAGCTCAACATGCGCAAAATTGTGGAAAACGCGCTCAAGTGCGGTGCGAGCAGCGTCCTGCTCTCCCACAACCACCCGAGCGGTGTGGCGCTCCCCTCCCCCGCGGACAACGCGACGACGCTGTCGGTTTTCGACGCGCTGCGCACCGTGGGCGTCGAGCTCGCCGACCACATCATCGTCGCGGACGACGACTTCGTCTCGCTGCGGCACAACGGACTTCTGCCCGAAAGAAAGGGAAACGGATATGGAATTTAAGCTGCACGCGCCCTTCAAGCCCACGGGCGACCAGCCCGAGGCCATCGAAAAGCTGGCAAACGGCGTGAAGATGGGCCTCGACGAGCAGGTGCTGCTCGGCGTCACGGGCTCGGGCAAGACGTTCACGATGGCGAATGTCATCGAAAAGGTCCAGCGCCCGACGCTCGTGCTGGCGCACAACAAGACCCTCGCCGCGCAGCTGTGCGCGGAGTTCAAGGAGTTTTTTCCCGAGAACGCGGTCGAATATTTCGTCTCGTACTACGACTACTACCAGCCCGAGGCTTATATCCCCCACACCGATACCTACATCGCCAAGGATGCCTCGACGAACGAGGAGATCGACCGCCTGCGGCTCTCCGCCACCTGCGCGCTGCTCGAGCGGCGCGACGTCATCGTCGTCTCGTCCGTCTCGTGTATCTACGGTCTGGGCGAACCGGAGGACTTTGAAAAGCTGATGATCTCGCTCCGCCCGGGCATGACGATGGAGCGCGACTTCCTCTTAAAGCGATTGATCGAAATTCGCTACGAGCGAAACGACGTCGCCTTCGAACGCAACCGCTTCCGCGTGCGCGGCGACACGGTGGAGCTCTACCCCGCATACTACCGCGACAAGGCTGTGCGCGTCGAATTCTTTGGCGACGAGATCGACGCTATCCGCGAATTCAACCCCGTCAACGGTCAGGTGACGCGCACGCTCCAGCACATCGCCATCTACCCCGCCTCGCACTATGTCACGACGAAGGACAAATTGGAGCGCGCCATCGTCGAGATCGACAAGGAGCTCAACGAGCGCGAGACGCAGTTTCTCTCCGAGGGCAAGGCCGTTGAGGCCCAGCGCATCCGCCAGCGCACACGCTACGATATCGAGATGCTGCGCGAGCTGGGCTACTGCACGGGTATTGAAAATTATTCCCGCGTCATCAGCGGGCGGCCCGTCGGCTCGCCGCCGCTGACGCTCATCGACTACTTTCCCAAGGATTTTCTGCTCTTTGTGGATGAATCGCACGTCACGCTGCCGCAGGTGCGCGCGATGTACAACGGCGACCGCGCACGAAAAGAGAGCCTTGTCGAGTACGGCTTCCGCCTGCCCTGCGCGTTCGACAACCGCCCGCTCAAATTCGACGAATTTGAGCAGCGCGTCCACCAGCGTATCTACGTCTCGGCCACGCCCGGCGACTATGAAAAGGACCGCGCGGGCCAGATCGTCGAGCAGGTCATCCGCCCGACGGGACTTCTCGACCCGAAGGTCGAGGTGCGCCCAGTCGAAAACCAGATCGACGACCTCGTCGGCGAGATCAACGCCCGCGC
The DNA here is from genome assembly GCA_963623615.1 of Oscillibacter sp. ER4. Classification (GTDB taxonomy): domain Bacteria; phylum Bacillota; class Clostridia; order Oscillospirales; family Oscillospiraceae; genus Hominicoprocola. The sequence goes on from CAVFND010000041.1 coordinate 2,305, forward strand.
CGCGCGCAATGAGCGCGTGCTCGTCACCACGCTGACGAAGAAGATGGCCGAAGACCTGACGCAGTATCTGACCGGTATAGGCATCCGCGTGCGTTACATGCACGCGGACGTCGAGACCATCGAGCGCATGGAGCTCATTCGCGGCTTGCGCCTCGGCGAGTTCGACGTGCTGGTCGGCATCAACCTCCTGCGCGAGGGCCTTGACATCCCCGAGGTCTCGATGGTCGCGATCCTGGACGCGGATAAAGAAGGCTTTTTGCGCAGCGAAACGAGCCTCATCCAGACCATCGGCCGCGCGGCGCGAAACGCCGACGGTCTCGTCGTGCTCTACGCCGACACGATCACCCCCTCAATGCGCCGCGCCATGGACGAGACCGAGCGCCGCCGCCAGATCCAGGACGACTACAACAAGGCGCACGGCATCATCCCGCAGACCATCCGCAAGGACGTGCGCGAGATCATCGAGATATCCAAAAAGGACGAGGAATCCGCCCGCCGCCGCGGCAAGCGCAAGCTGAGCGAGCGCGAGCGGGACGAGGAGATCAGAAAGCTCGAAAAGCAGATGCAGGAGGCGAGCAAGATGCTCGAATTCGAGTACGCCGCCATCCTGCGCGACCGCATCATCGAGCTGCGGAAGGAAAACAATCAATAAAGCAA
>CAVFND010000041.1:2971-9936 GCA_963623615.1 Oscillibacter sp. ER4
GTAGGCGGCCTTGCGGTGATGGCGCTCTTCTTCCTCTGCACCGACCGCAGCGTCTTCAAAATGAAGGCAAAGCACCTGCCGATCTTTGCCGCGACGGGCATCATCAGCGTGGTACTCTTCACGATCTGCTACTTCAACGCGCAGAAGCTCTGCTCGCTCTCCGTCAGCGCGATTTTGCTCTACACCGCGCCCGCGATGGTCGTCCTGATGAGCGCGCTCGTCTTCCATGAAAAGATCACGGGCAAAAAGATCCTCGCCCTCGCGCTGGCGCTGCTCGGCTGCGCGCTCGTGACGGGCGTGTTCACGGGCGGCCTGTCGCTGACGACAAAGGGGCTTCTCTTCGGCCTTGGCGCGGCATTTTTCTACGCGCTCTATTCGATCTTCGCGCCCTTCGGCCTGCGGCATTACAGCCCGCTCGCCGTCGTGTTCTGGACGTTCGTGTTCGCGGCGCTCGGCGCGCTGTTCGTCGCCGACTGGGGCAACCTTGCGGCGGTTTTGAGCATGCCGCAGAATGCCTTGCTCGCCGCGGGGCTGGTGCTGCTCTCCACCGTCGCGCCGTACATCCTCTACACCAAGGGTCTCGCCAACGTCGAGAGCGGCAAGGCCAGCATCATGGCGAGCATCGAGCCGGTCGTCGGCACCCTCGTCGGCACTCTCGTCTTCGGCGAGCCCATCAGCGCGGGCGTTTTCTTGGGCCTCGCCTGCATCTTGGCCTGCGTATACATCCTGCGGTGATTTTATCCCCGGTTTCCACATAGGAGGTCCCTTATGGCAAAGAATAAAGAAGAAAAGACCAACGTCATGCGTGTTTTAGAGCAGAAGAAGATCGCCTACACGCCGCATTCCTATCCCCATGAAGAGGGCGCCGCGGTCGACGGCGTCACGGTGGCGAAGTCCATGGGCTTTGACCCCGCCGTCGTCTTCAAGACCCTTGTCGCGCGCGGTGCAAGCAAGCAGTATTACGTCTTCGACGTGCCGGTCGCGGAGAATCTTGACCTCAAAAAGGCCGCGAAGGCCGTCGGCGAAAAGTCTATCGAAATGATCCACCAGAAGGAGCTGCTGCCGCTCACGGGCTATGTCCACGGCGGCTGCTCGCCCGTGGGAATGAAGAAGCTCTTCCCCACAGTGTTCCATGAGACCGCAGAAAACCTCGAAACGATGATCGTCTCCGCGGGCAAGATCGGCTATCAGGTCGAGCTTGCGCCGCACGACCTCGCCGCGCTCGTGCGCGCAAAATTTGCGGACATCATCGTCAATTAAGGTTGACATAAAAAGTCCAGAAGAGTACGCTCATTTCGCAGCTGCAAAATGAGCAGCAGGAGTTATCGATTCATGCCAAGTAAGATTTTTGTCAAAGGCGCAAGAGAAAATAACCTCAAGAACATCGATGTCGAAATTCCCCGCGACGCGCTGACCGTCATCACGGGCCTGTCCGGCAGCGGCAAGTCGTCCCTCGCGTTCGACACCATCTATGCCGAGGGCCAGCGCCGCTATGTGGAGAGTTTGTCGTCCTACGCCCGAATGTTTCTCGGGCAGAAGGAAAAGCCCGACGTCGACTATATCGAGGGCCTCTCCCCCGCCATTTCCATCGACCAGAAGACCACCTCGCAGAACCCCCGCTCCACCGTCGGCACGGTGACGGAGGTGTACGACTATCTGCGCCTGCTCTGGGCGCGCGTCGGCACGCCGCACTGCCCCAACTGCGGAAAAGAAATTCGCCAGCAGTCCATCGACCAGATCATCGACCAGCTCATGGCGCTGGGCGAGGGGACGCGCGTGCAGATCATGGCGCCGGTCATCCGCGGCAAAAAGGGCGAGCACGTCAAGATTTTCGAGGATGCGCGCAAGTCCGGCTATGTCCGCGTCCGCGCCGACGGGAACATGTATGACCTCAGCGAGGAGATTTCCCTCGAAAAGAACAAAAAGCACAATATCGAGGTCGTCGTCGACCGTCTCATCCTCCGCCCCGACGTCGTTCACCGCCTGACGGACTCGTGCGAGACCGCGGCGGCGCTCTCGGGCGGCCTGATCCTTGCGAACATCCTGCCCGACGACCGCGATATCCTCTTTTCGCAGAATTACGCCTGCGAGGACTGCGGCATCTCCATCGAAGAGCTGACGCCGCGCATGTTCTCGTTCAACAACCCGTTTGGCGCGTGCCCGACCTGCACGGGCCTTGGCACGCAGCTCAAGGTCGACCCCGAGCTTGTGATCCCGAACAAGAGCGTTTCCCTGCTCGACGGCGCGATCTGCGCCTCGGGCTGGAACAACGTGCGCGGCGACGGCATCTCGCGCATGTACTTTGAAGCGCTGTCGAAAAAGTACCACTTCTCCCTCCGCGACCCTGTGGAAAAACTCTCGAAAGAGGTCATGGATGTCATTCTCTACGGCACAAAGGGCGAAAAGCTCGAATTGCAGTACGACCAGCCGCGCGGCAAGGGCGTTTTGTATCAGGCGTTCGAGGGCGTCATCCCCAATTTGGAGCGCCGCTACAAGGAGACGCAGAGCGACGGCATGCGCGAGGAGTTAGAGTCCTGCATGAGCGAGTGCCCCTGCCCCACCTGCGGCGGCAAGCGCCTTCGCCGCGAATCCCTCGCGGTCACGGTCGGCGGGCTTAGCATCAGCGACTACTGCGAAAAATCCGTCGTCGACGCGCTCGACTTTGTGGATAAGCTGACGCTGACCGAGCAGCAGATGCGCATCGGCGAGCGCATCTTGAAGGAGATCAAAAACCGCCTCGGCTTTCTGCGCTCGGTGGGTTTGGAATACCTGACGCTTTCGCGCGCAAGCGCGACGCTCTCCGGCGGCGAAGCGCAGCGTATCCGCCTTGCCACGCAGATCGGTTCGAGCCTGATGGGTGTCCTCTATATCCTCGACGAGCCGTCCATCGGATTGCACCAGCGCGACAACGACAAGCTGCTCGCCACGCTCAAGAGACTGCGCGACCTCGGCAATACGCTCATCGTGGTCGAGCACGACGAAGACACGATGCGCGCGGCGGATTACCTCATCGACATCGGCCCCGGCGCGGGCGCGCACGGCGGCCAGGTCGTGGCCTGCGGCACGCCGCAGGAGGTCATGGCGAACCCGAATTCCCTGACCGGTCAGTATTTGAGCGGCAAGAAAAAGATCGAAGTGCCGAAAACGCGCCGAAAGGGCAGCGGCAATTTCCTCACCGTGCGCGGCGCGCAGGAAAATAACCTCAAGAATCTCGACGTCTCGATCCCGCTCGGCACGTTCACGTGCGTGACGGGCGTGTCCGGCAGCGGCAAATCGTCACTCGTCAACGAGATCATTTATAAAAAGCTCGGCGCGGACTTAAACCGCATGAAGGTCCACCCCGGCCGCTGCAAGACCATCGAAGGCGAGGAATTCCTCGACAAGGTCATCTGCATCGACCAGAGCCCCATCGGCCGCACGCCGCGATCCAACCCCGCGACGTATACTAATTTATTTAACGACATCCGCGACCTCTTCGCCTCGACCCCGGACGCGAAGGCGCGCGGCTACAGCGCCGGCCGCTTCAGCTTCAATGTCCGCGGCGGCCGGTGCGAGGCCTGCTCGGGCGACGGCCAGCTCAAGATCGAGATGCACTTCCTGCCCGATATCTACGTGCCCTGCGAGGTCTGCAAGGGCAAGCGCTACAACCGCGAAACGCTCGAGGTCCACTACAAGGGCAAGAGCATCGCGGACGTGCTCGAAATGACCGTGGAGGAAGCGCTCGAATTCTTCCGCGACCTCCCGAAGCTCGAAGCCAAACTCCGCACGCTCAGCGAGGTCGGCCTCGGCTATATCCGCCTCGGCCAGTCGTCCACGACACTCTCCGGCGGCGAGGCCCAGCGCGTCAAGCTCGCGACCGAGCTCAGTAAGCGCTCGACGGGCCGCACGATCTATATCCTCGACGAGCCGACCACGGGCCTGCACTCCGACGATGTCAAAAAGCTCCTCGAGGTGCTGCAAAAGCTCGTCGACGCAGGCAACACCGTGCTCGTCATCGAGCACAACCTGGATGTCATCAAGTGCGCGGACTACCTGCTCGACCTCGGCCCCGAGGGCGGCAGCGGCGGCGGCACGCTCGTCACCTGCGGCACGCCCGAGGAGGTCGCCTCGTGCGACAAGTCCTACACGGGCCAGTATCTCAAGAAAATGCTGCGTTAAGATTCACCCATCGCCCGTCCGCGCCGTAGAATGGCGCGAGGTGATGATATGCGGCTTTTGCAGGACGGCGTTGTCGCGGCGCTCGCCGCCATCGGCTTGACGGCGGTGATCTTTTTGCTCGTTTCGGTCATCGTGCACCCGCGGCGGCGCGGCACCATCCCCGCCACGGCGGTCATCGAGGGGCGCGGTGAGGCGAAAACGCTCGAATACACGGTGCGCGCGTTGCTGCGCTCGCGCTATGAAGAGGGCGGCTTTTCGCGCGTCGTCATTGTGGACTGCGGGCTTAGTGACGAGCCGCGCCGCGTGGCAGAGCTCTTGTGCCGCAGCGAATACGAGGTCTACCTCTGCCAGAAAGAGAAACTGACCGATTTTTTCACTTAGGAGACAGTTATGGGAGAAGAAACGACCATCATGGGCACGGTCCTGTCCGTCGTTTTCCAGAATGAGGAAAACGGCTATGCCGTGCTGCGCCTTGTGACGGACGACGGCGAGCTTTTGACGCTCGTCGGCTGCGTCCCCTGCGCGGCGCCGGGCGAAAATCTGACGGCGACAGGCTCGTTTTCCTCCCACCCGCAGTACGGCGAGCAGTTTTCCACGAGCGAGGTCGAGCGGTACCTGCCGTCGAACGAGACGGAAATTCTCAATTACCTTGCCTCCGGCGTCGTGCGCGGCGTCGGCCCCGCGACGGCGGAAAAGCTCGTCGCGCGCTTTGGCATCGAGACGCTTCAGGTGCTCGAATCCGAGCCAGAAAAGCTCACGGCCATCAAGGGCATGACGAGCAGGCGCGCACAGGAAATTTCAGCGGCCTTCAACGAGCAGATGGGCCTTCGCCGCGTGATGGAGTTTTTAGCGCATTACGACCTGCCCGCCGCGCTCAGCGTGCCGCTCTACCGCCGCTTCGGCGCGAACGCCATGGCCGCGCTCGAGCGCAACCCGTACTTACTGTCCGACAGCGCGTTCGGCGTGGACTTCTCCGTCTGCGACGAGATCGCGCTCTCGATGGGCTTTGGCGGCGACGCGTCGCTGCGCACCGAGGCGGGGCTGACGTTTGAGCTCTCCCACAACCGCGACGCGGGCGGACACGTCTTCCTCCCGCGCGAAAAGCTGCTGGCCGCGACCGTCCAGCTGCTGGACTGCGACATGGACGCCGCGGAAAAAAGCCTCGACGATCTCATCGCCATCCACCGCATCGTGCAGGAGGGCGTCGCGAACGTGACGGCCTGCTATTTGCGGCAGTCGTGGGAGGATGAGACCTACGTCGTCACGCGCATCGAGGCGATGCTTGCGGACAAGCCCGACGCCCTGCGCGGCGTCGAGCGCGTCATCAAAGAGATCGAGCGTGAGCAGGGCGTGCAGTACGCGCCGCTCCAGCGCCAGGCCGTCGAACTTGCGGCAAAGGAAGAATTGCTGCTGCTGACCGGCGGCCCCGGCACGGGCAAAACGACGAGCGTGCGTGCCATCGTCGCGCTCTTCGAGCGCATGGGATTGAACGTCCTGCTCGCCGCGCCGACGGGCCGCGCCGCCAAGCGCATGGGCGAGCTCTGCTCACGCGACGCGCAGACCATCCACCGCATGCTCGGCATGACCTTCAACGACCAGACCGGCGAGGTGACGTTCACCAAGGGCGAAAAGGAACCGCTCGAGGCCGACGCGCTCATCGTGGACGAGACCTCGATGGTCGACCTCTCGCTCATGCGCGCGCTGCTCGCGGCGCTGCGCCCGGGCTGCCGCCTCGTGCTCGTCGGCGACCCCGACCAGCTGCCGAGCGTCGGCGCGGGCAACGTATTTTCCGATTTGATCCGCAGCGGGCGCATCGCGACCGTCGCTCTGCGCGACATTTTCCGTCAGGCCGAGCAGTCGATGATCGTGCGCAACGCGCACCTTGTCAACACCGGCATGCCGCCTAAGCTCAAAAACGCGGCGACGAACGACTTTTTCTTCCTCCCACGCCGCGACAGCGTGCGATTGGTCGAAACCGTGGTCGAGCTGTGCAAAACGAGGCTGCCCGACAAAATGGGCATCCCTGCGGACGAATTGCAGGTCCTCACCCCGACCCGCCGCGGCGACGCGGGCACGCGGTCGCTGAACTTTGCCCTGCAGGCCGCGCTGAACCCGCCCAAGCCCGGAAAACAGGAACGCCGCTTCGGCGAGCTCATCTTCCGCGAGGGCGACCGCGTCATGCAGACGCGCAACGACTACGACGTCGTCTGGCAGAAGGAGGACGGCACCGCCGGCACGGGCATCTTCAACGGCGACGTCGGCAAGATCGCCAAGATCGACCCGAGCGGCGAGCTTTTGGAGATCGTGTTCGACGACCGCACGGCGACCTACACGTCCGACATGCTGGCAGAGCTCGACATGGCTTACGCCATGACCGTACATAAGGCGCAGGGCAGCGAATATCGCGGCGTCGTGTTCGTCGGCGCGCCGTGCGCGCCGTCGCTGATGGTGCGCGGCGTGCTCTATACCGCCATCACCCGCGCGCGCGAGCTGCTCGTCATCGTCGGCGACGACAGCGCCGTCAATAAGATGGCGGAAAATGACCGCCGCAGCCGCCGGTACAGCGGCCTCAAGTGGCGGCTCAGGAAGGGTGGGGAGGAAAAATGAGCTTTTTGGAATCGCTCGCGTCCCTGCTTTTTCCACCGCGTTGCGCCTTCTGTGGAAAAAATGGCGTGCGCGGCGTGTGCCCCGACTGCGAAAAGACGCTCCCCTACTGCAAAACGCCGCTCCACGAGCGAGCGGAGATCGGCGCGTGTCTTGCCCCGCTCAAGTACGAGGGCATCGTGCGCGAGGCGCTGCTAAGCTAC
>CAVFND010000042.1:0-9927 GCA_963623615.1 Oscillibacter sp. ER4
GGGCGACTTCGGCAAACTCTTAGTCCTCGGCGGCAGCGTGGGCTATACGGGCGCACCGTATCTGGCGGCGAGCGCGGCGGTGCATTCGGGCTGCGGGCTCGTGTATCTCGGCGTGCCGGAGAGCATTTGGGCGGTCGAGGCGCAAAAGTGCGTGAGCGCGATGCCGTTCCCGCTGCCGGAGGCGGACGGAAGGCTTTGCCTCGCCGCGCTCGATAAGATGCAGGACAAGCTCAGAAGCTGCGACGTTCTGGCGCTCGGCCCCGGACTTGGGCGCGGAAAAGAGACAGAGCAGCTCGTCCATGCGCTTTTGTGGCAGGTGAAAGAGCCGCTGGTGCTGGACGCCGACGGCCTGAACGCCTTGCAGGGCTGCACGGAGAAGCTGGACGTTCGCCGCGGCCGCGTGACGATTTTGACGCCGCACGACGGCGAGTTCGCGCGCCTGACCAACCGGACGCTCCGAGAGATCGCGTCAAGCGAACGGGCGGGGCTTGCGAGCCGCTTTGCCTGTGAGCACGGCTGCATTTTGGTGCTCAAGGGGCACCGGACGCGCATCGCACTGCCGGACGGGCGGATGCTCGTCAACACGAGCGGCTGCTCGGCGCTCTCGAAGGGCGGGAGCGGGGACGTGCTGACGGGGCTGATCGCGTCGCTTTTGTGTCAGGGCATGGGCGCGGCGGAGGCCGCGGCGCTCGGCGTATGGCTCCACGGCCGCGCAGGCGAGCTTTTAGCGCAGGAGATGACCGCGTACAGCGCAGGGCCTCAGGAGCTCGTGACGCGAGGATTGAGCCTCGCGTTTCGGGAGCTGCTGGAAGCATAAAGATTAGATAGAAAAAGAAAGCCCGCCGCATCGAACGATGCGGCGGGCTTTCTTGGTCAAATGCGGGTGCAGATGCAGCGCTGCGGCGCGTTTGCCGAACGGAGCATAGGAAAAGCGCTCCCGAAAGGAAAATCGGGAGAGCCTTTCCTATTTTTAACAGAGGATGGAGGAAAAAATCACTTTTTACCGGGGATGCGGTTCGAATCGCCCGCATGCTTGACAACGAGGCCCGTGAGCGCGAACAGCGCGATGGCGTTGGGGATGACCATGAGGTTGTTGAACATATCGCTCAGCTCCCAGACAAGGTCGTTGGACATCATCGTGCCGAGGAAGATGAACACGAGCGCGAGGACGGTGTAGACCACGGTGCTCTTCTTGCCGAAGAGGTAGGCGACGTTGACCTTGCCGAAGAGGTTCCAGCTCAGGATCGTGGAGAACGCGAAGAAGAACAGGCAGACGGCGACGAACATATTGCCCGCGGTCTCGCCGAAGACGACGCCGAAAGCGGTCTGGGCGAGGTTGGTCTTGCCGAGGATGCCGGTGACATCGCCAAAGTAGCCATTGGCGAGGGGGCCGTCCGCAGTGTAGAGCGTGGCGATGATGACGAGCGCGTTGAGCGTCAGGACGACGAAGGTGTCGATGAACACGCCAATCATGGCGACGACGCCCTGGTCGTGCGGGCAGTCAACATTCGCAAGGGCGTGGGCGTGCGGGGTGGAGCCCATACCGGCCTCGTTGGAGAACAGGCCGCGCTTGGCACCCTGGGAGATGGCAATCTTGAGGGCTGCGCCCACGCCGCCGCCGATGATGGCCTGGGGCTGGAAAGCGTACTTGAAGATCATGCCGAAGGTCGCGGGGATGTACTTGATGCGCACGACCAGAACGATCAAACCGCCGAGCAGGAAGATGGCCGCCATGATGGGGACGAGCTTCTCCGTGACAGAGGCGAGGCGCTGCACGCCGCCGAGGAAGATGAACGCGCAGATCGCGACGAGGACGATACCGACGATCCAGGAGGGGATGCCGAAAGCGGTCTGCATCGTGGAACCGATGGAGTTGGACTGCACCATGCAGCCGAAGAAGCCGAGCGCGAGGATGATGGCGATGGCGAAGAAGCCGGCGAGGAACTTGCCGAAGCCGCCCTTAAAGGCCGTCGTGATGTAGTAAACGGGACCGCCCTTGACCGTGCCGTCCTTTTCGACGATGCGGGTCTCCTGGGCGAGGGTGGCTTCCGCGTAGATCGTGGCCATGCCGAGGAAGGCGATGAGCCACATCCAGAAGATGGCGCCGGGGCCGCCGGTCAGGATCGCGCCGGACGCGCCGACGATGTTGCCCGTACCGACCTGGGCGGCGATGGCGGTGGCGAGCGCCTGGAACGAGCTCATGCCGCTGTCATGCTTCTCGCCGCGCAGCGACAGGTTGCCGAACACGCTGTTCCAGCCCTCTTTGAAGCAGCGGACCTGTACGAAGCGGGTCTTGATAGAGTACCAGAGGCCCACGCCGATGAGCAGGAACACGAGGATGTAGTTGCTGAGATAGGTGTTGATGTCGCATACGATGGGATACAGGACGCTTTCGATGGATTCAAACATATTTTTCTCTCTCCTCTAAAAACAAAAGAAGTTGCCGATACGAAAATCAGCAACTCCGGAAGTGTCATTCAATTGAGCGGGAAAGAAACGGCGCGACGAAAAAACGTCCTGCTTCTCTGTCCCTTTGCCTGAGAGATTCGACCATTGCGGCCTTGCACCTTCGGCACTCAATTCAATGAGTTCTCCAGAGTTTCCTCGGCTTCCGGTTTGCGGGATCCCGAAAGCGTCATCGGTAGATATTCGTTTGTTTCAGCAATAAAAGCGTAACATGCTGTAAAGAAGAAGTCAAGAGAGGGAACCACCTCAAAACCGCCAAAGATTCATCAAAAATATTATGCAAATTGATGATGAACTTTTATATTTTTAATGAATAGAAAATGGAATACCATTCCGAAAAGGAATTTCCCGCAATGACATTAAAAAGTGCAGTCGGAGACACAAAAAAGAGCGCGGTTTTATGAGAAAGCCGTGCTCTTTTGCAACTTTGCGGGAAAGCTCAGCCCTTTTTGCGGTCGGACAGACGGTCGGGCGTGTGGGAATGCTTGACGACGTGACTCGTCAAGGCGAGCAGCGCAATGGCGTTGGGGATGACCATGAGCTGGTTGAGCATGTCGCTCAGCTCCCAGACAAGGTCATTGGACATCGTGGTGCCGAGGAAGATGAAGATGAGCGCGAGCAGCGTGTAAACATTGGCGCTCTTCTCGCCGAAGAGGTAGACCATGTTGATCTTGCCAAACAGGTTCCAGCTCAGGATCGTGGAGAATGCGAAGAAGAACAGGCACACCGCGACGAACGTGTTGCCCGCCTTCGCGCCGAACACCGTGCCGAACGCGCACTGGGCAAGGTTCGTCTTGTTGAAGGCGCTGCTCAGCGCTGCCGCGCCGCAGCCGGAGAGCGGGCCGTCGCCCGCGTAGAGCGTGGAGATGATGACAAGGGCGTTGAGCGTCAGGATGACGAACATGTCGATGAACACGCCGATGATGGCGACAGTGCCCTGCTCGTGCGGATTTTTGACGTTGGCGAGCGCGTGGGCGTGGGGCGTGGAGCCCATACCGGCCTCGTTGGAGAACAGGCCCCGCTTCGCGCCCTGGGAGATGGCGAGCTTGATGGCGTAGCCGAAGCCGCCGCCGACGATGGCCTGCGGCTCAAAGGCGTAGCGGAAGATCATGGCGAAGGTCTCGGGAATGTACTTGATACGGACAACGAGCACGACGAGGCCGCCGAAGAGGAACACCGCCGCCATGAGGGGCACGACCTTTTCCGTCACGGACGCAAGGCGCTGCACGCCGCCGAGGAAAATGAACGCGCAGATGACAATCAGCACGATGCCGATGCCCCACGATGGGATGCCGAACGCGGTCTCCATCGTTGCGCCGATGGAGTTGGACTGTACCATGCAGCCCATGAAGCCGAGCGCCAGCGTGATGGCGACGGCGAAGAAGCCCGCGAGGAACTTGCCGAATTTGCCATGAAAGGCCGTCGTGATGTAGTAGACAGGGCCGCCCTTGACCGTGCCGTCGGGTTCGACGATGCGCGTCTCCTGCGAGAGCGTCGCTTCCGCGTAGATCGTGGCCATGCCGAAAAACGAGATGACCCACATCCAGAACACCGCGCCCGGGCCGCCGGTGAGGATCGCGCCCGCGACGCCGACGATGATGCCGGTGCCGACCTGAGCGGCGATGGCGGTGGCGAGCGCCTGAAACGAGCTCATTCCGCCGCCGCCCTTCCTGCCGTTGAGGGTGATGCTGCCGAACACGCGGTTCCAGCCCTCCTTAAAGCAGCGGATCTGGACGCAGCGCGTCTTGATCGTGTACCAGATGCCGACGCCGAGCAGCAGAACGACCAGAACGTAGTTGCTGAGGTACTCGTTGATCTTCTGGACGATGGGGAAAAGCGTGCTCTCGAATGATGCAGTCATGTTGCTCTCCTTATATCATAAACTCAAAAATACGGAAAATAAAAAGCTGCCGATCCAACAGAAGATCGACAGCTTAAAAACAATAGAGAAAAAAGAAGCGGGGACGGAAAGACCGGCACTACGCCGATGATCTCCGTCCCTTTGCCTGAGAGATTCAGCCTTAACATTTTTCGGCCAAGACCTTGCCCCTTCGGCACCCAACTGAATGAGTTCTCCAGAGTTTTCCATCGCGTTCAGTTTCAAAAAGATCCTGAAATCGTGTATCTTCGCTTGGTGCAGCAGGAAAAAGGGTAACATGCCGCTAAAATTCTGTCAAGAAAATCGCCCCGGCGAAAACGACAAAAAATATGCAGATTCAATGTGCAAAATGACAGAAACCTTGCAGAATTTAATTGGAAACGGATTTGTTCTGTAATTTTTCAAGCACATCGCGGGCAAAACGTTCGGTTGCGGCACTGGGCGAAACGTTGCGCAGCATGCAGAGGTCGACAGTGCGCGGCGGGATGGAAAAGGCGGTGAATAGCTCGCGGATCTCGCCCGCGGCGAGCTCGCTTTGGACGAATTCGCGCGTGACGCCCGCGACGCCGAAGCCGATCTTCGCGAGGTCGACAAGGAGGCTGCGCGCGCCGAGCTCGATCTCAGGCGTGAGCTTGACGCCGCTCTGGAGGAAGTATTTTTCAAGGTAAGTGCGCGAGGAGGCCTTCTTTTCAAGCAGAATGAGCGGGAATGCGGCGATCTCCTCGGTCGTGTAGGCGCGGGTGAAGTCGCAGGGGTAGTCCGGCGCGGCGACAAAGCAGGAGTGCGTTTCAAAGCAGGGGACGTGCTCTAAATCGTCCTCGTCGCCGGGGGCGCTGGCAAAGGCGATGTCGACCCGCCCCGCGCGGAGAAGACCCAGCACCTTGTAGCTGCGGCCGCTGATGATGCGGATGTGGATATTGGGATACGAGCGGTGGAAGGCGTCAAGGTGCGGCAGCAGGAACTGGCTCGTCACCGTGTCGCTCGCGCCGATGACGAGCGTGCCGGCCTGAAGCGTGCGCGACTGCTGCAGTTTGTCTTCGCCGGTCTCGAGAAGGCCCATGGCGCTGCGCACGTATTCAAATAAGAGGCGGCCGTCCTCGGTGAGCGTGACGCCGCGCGGCGAGCGCAGGAAAAGGCGCGTGCCGAGCTGCTGCTCGAGCTGCTTGACGCTCTGGCTGACGGCGGACTGCGAAAGGTAAAGATTCTCTGCCGCCAGGGAAATATTCCCGGCCTCGGCGACCTCGCGGAAGACGCGGTAAAGCTCCAGCTTGACCATTTGGCAAACCCTCCTGATCTTAAACTATAAGAACGGTTTATATTTATTATCAAAAAACGATGCTTTACTTATCTCTATAACGTGATTATAATACAAAACTGTATGACTTTGCAAGAGCGCCTTGCGCGCTGACCATAAAATATAAAAGGAGATCAAGATGAGAACGATCGGAACTGTCGTGCGCGGCGTGCGCGCACCCATCATCCGCGAGGGAGACAACATTGCTGAGGTCGCTGCCGCTTCCGTGATGGAGGCGTGGAAGGAAGTAGGCATCGAGCCGCGCGACCGCGACATCGTCGCCGTGACGGAGTCCGTCGTGGCGCGTGCGCAGGGCAACTACGCAACGCTCGGCCAGATCGCGAAGGATGTGCGCGAAAAGACCGGCGGCGGCACCGTGGGCGTCGCGTTCCCAATCCTGAGCCGCAACCGCTTTTCTCTGCTGCTGCGCGGCATGGCGATGGGCTGCAGGAAGATCGTGCTGCTGCTCTCCTACCCCTCTGACGAGGTGGGCAATGGCCTTGTCGACTGGGACAAGCTCGACGAGGCGGGCGTCGACCCGTACAGCGACGTTTTGACGCTCGCGCAGTTCCGAGAAAAGTTCGGCGCGGCGGTGCACCCGTTCACGGGCGTCGACTACATCGACTTCTACTCCGGCATTATCAAGGATGCGGGCGCTGAGGTCGAGGTCATCTTCGGCAACCGCGTGCAGACGCTGTGCGACTACACCGACGCCGTCATCACCTGCGACATCCACACCCGCGCGCGCAGCAAGCGCCTGCTCAAGGCCGCGGGCGCGAAAGTGGTGCTCGGTCTCGACGATCTGCTCAACAGAAGCGTCGACGGCAGCGGCTACAACGCCGAATACGGCCTGCTCGGCTCCAACAAGGCGACCGAGGAGACCGTCAAGCTCTTCCCGCGCGACTGCATGACCGTTGCCGAGGAGCTGGGCGAACGCCTCAGCAAGGCCAGCGGCAAGCACATCGAGGCCATGGTCTATGGCGACGGCGCGTTCAAGGACCCCGTCGGCAAGATCTGGGAGCTCGCCGACCCCGTCGTCTCCCCGGGCTACACCAAGGGCCTTGTCGGCACGCCGAACGAGCTCAAGCTCAAGTACCTCGCCGACAACGACTTCGGTGATCTCAAGGGCGAGGCGCTGAGGGAAGCCATCGAAGGGCGCATCCGCGAGAAGACCAGCGAGAGCCTGGTCGGCAACATGGTGTCCGAGGGCACGACGCCCCGCCGCCTGACTGACCTGATCGGCTCGCTCTGCGACCTGACGAGCGGCAGCGGCGACAAGGGCACGCCCATTGTATACATCCAGGGCTACTTCGACAATTATTCCAACGACTAAAGCAGAATAGAGTATAAAAAAATCGCACCTCATTCGAGGTGCGGTTTTTTGCGCTTGTTTTTGGCTATTCGGCGCGCTTCTGCGTTTTTTCAAGCGCATCGGCGGCGGCGTTCAGCCACGTGCCCTCGAACTCTTCGATCTTGCCCGCGTCCACAAGGGCGGCGAGCTTCGGGTCGATGGGCATCTGGGCGAGCAGGGGAAGGTTGTGCCGCTTTGCGGCTTCTTCGCTCTTGCCCTCGCCGAAGAGGTAGAGCTTCTTGCCGCAGTCGGGGCAGGCGATATAGCTCATGTTCTCCACGACGCCGACGATGGGCACGTCCATCTTTTCAGCCATCTTCACGGCCTTTTCCACGACCATGGAAACAAGCTCCTGCGGGGAGGTGACGACGATAATGCCGTCGAGCGCGATGGACTGGAAGACGCTCAGCGGCACGTCGCCCGTGCCGGGGGGCATGTCGACGAACAGATAGTCCACATCCCAGACAACGTCCGTCCAGAACTGCTGGACGACGCCGCCGATGACGGGGCCGCGCCAGATGACGGGATCGGTCTCGTCCTCTAAGAGCAGGTTGATGGACATGACCTCAATGCCGCTGTGGCTGACACAGGGGTAGAGCGCGGTCTGCGTGCCGACGGCCTTGTCGTGCACGCCGAAGGCCTGCGGGATGGAGGGACCGGTGATATCGGCGTCCATGATGCCGACTTTGTAACCGCGGCGGTGCAGCGTGACGGCAAGCTGGCTCGTGACCATGGACTTGCCAACGCCGCCTTTGCCGGACACAACGCCGAACACCTTGCCGATGTGGCTTTCGGGATGCGGCGCTTTGCGCAGGGACTGCGGCGTTGCACGCTCAGCGCAGCTCTCGCCGCAGGTAGAGCAATTATGGGTGCATTCGCTCATAGATCAGTATTCTCCTTTGCTGCGTGGTGCGCCGCCGGTAGGCCGGCGGCGCGCTTAGTTTATACCGTTTGCACGCGGAAGTCAACCGCGCGCGGACTGGCAAATTACGCCTTGTGCCCATCACCGAGGAGTTCTTCGGCGGCTTTCTTGGCCTCGGCCTCGCTCTCGTTCAGACGGGCGCGGATCGCGGCGAGTAGGTCTTCACGCGACTTGCGGATGTCGGGGTGGGAGCGGAGCAGGCGGCGTTCGAAGATATCCGCGCCGTCACGCAGCGCACGGGCGCGCTCACGCACCTCGGCGCGGCGCTCGGCCTTGCGCTCCTGGCTCTCCTCGCGCTTCTCGGCGACATAGTCCTTGAGCTCGGATTGCAGCTCGCGCAGCTTGCCCATCTGAGAGCTGAGCTGGATGGCGCTGCGGACGGAGAGCACGGTGTCCATCAGGTAGATGCCGAAGATGAACGACGCGAGCGGGATCGTGATGGCGGGCCCGAGCCCCACGATGTGCTCCCACAGCCACGGCTGGACAAGGTGGCACAGCAGCACGCACGCAAGGCCGAAGCACGTGGAGTTCAGCAGGCAGACGCGGCCGTTGATCTGGAATCTATAGTGCGAGTAGTCCCACCAGCGCATGTGGAAGAGCTTTTCCATGATCCAGCTCGTGAAGTATTCGAGGATCGACGTGACGATCGCGCCAAAGATGAACGTGAGCACCGGATTCTGGAAGCCGCCATGCAGCAGATACAGCACGAGCAGCGCACCATGACCGTAAATGGGGCAGAGGAAACCGTTGAGGAAGCCTCGCTTTTCACAGATGTGGCCCTTGGGGATGGAGCAGTAGAGCATTTCGCCGCACCAGCCGAGGGTGCTGTACGCGATGTAGAGCAAAAACAGTTCACACACATCTTCAAAATTCGAGGGCAGGGGAAGGGCTTGCAGTGTGGTCATTCAATTCTCCTTTACTAAGTAGGATTACAGGGACAGGAATGTGACGCCGTCACGGGCGGAGAGATAGGCGCTCTCGCGGTGCTGGCAGGTGAAAAGCAGGATCTGGCGCGTCTTGCTTTCTTCTAATAAAAGTTCGAGCGCGGCGCGGCAGCGTTCATCGTCGAAGCGGACGAGCGCGTCGTCGAGCACGATGGGCGGGGGATCGTCCGCGGGCAGGACGCTTTCACAGATGGCGAGGCGCACGGCGAGATACAGCTGGTCGAGCGTGCCGAGGCTCAGAAGCTGCGCGTCATGCGAAATGCTCTCGCCTGTTTTGCCCGCCTGCGCGGAAAACGTGCGGTCGAGCAGGACGCTTTCGTATCTGCCACCCGTCAGGCGGGAGAAGAGCTCGCTGGCGCGGCGGCTGAGCGCGGGGGAGAAGCGGTTTTGCAGCGCGGTATTCGCGCTTTGCAGCGATTCCATCGCAAGGGCGATGGCATCGTACTCCGACTGCTTCTGCGCAAGCTCGTCGCGCTTCTGCGCGAGCGCGGCTTCGAGCTCGGCGGCATCGCCGATGGCGCGGCAGCGGCCGGAGGTGTAGTCGAAGGTGCTCTGCGCCTCGCGGCGGTGCTGGGTGAGCGCGTCGAGCGCGCTTTGCAGCTCCGCGCGGGAGCGCGCGGGACGTTCGGCGGGCGCGTTGGGAACGCCGCCCTTTGGCACACGGGCGGAAAGCAGCTCGCAGCGCAGCGAGAGGTCGCGCGCCTCGCGCGTCAGAACGTCCAGCTCTGTATACTTTTGAAGCGCGGCGTCAAGATATGCGCCGATGCGGGAGATGTCACCCGCGGGGACCAGCACGAGCAGCTCGCGCACGGCGCTGTCGTACAGCTTTTGCTGCGCGGCGGCGTCGGAACGAGCGTCGCGCAGGGCTTGTTCCAAGACGCCGCGTTTTTCGTCGTGCAGAGCGCGGGCTTTGTGCGCATTGTTCCAGTTTAAGACAAGAAGCGCAGCCAGCGCGGTGCCGGAGACGATGCGTCCGGTCAGCGCGACGCCGCTGGGCAATGCGGAAACAAATATAAGGAGCAGCAATAGTACGGCACTTACCATTATATAAGGTAATAGTGAGCGCGGACG
>CAVFND010000043.1:0-9886 GCA_963623615.1 Oscillibacter sp. ER4
ACCGTCTATCGGAGCACTACCCAATGCGGCGAGCGCAGCAATGCCGCATTCGGCAAGCAGTCTGCCGCCGAGCAAACGTCACTCGCGCCTCACGATAGTAAGGCGCGGTTGCGAGCAGTCACGACTCGCAGAAGATTCATGGCGAAGCCATGTACACCGCACCCGATTGCGCAGCGCGTGCAGTTCTTCAAGCTACAAACTGCCAATGTAAAATTTCTCTCGGGGGATTTAAAGGGGGATACTCTCTTTTGAAAGAGAGTATCCCCCTTTAGCGGCCCGTTTCCGCACAGTGCGGAAAACCGCCGCTGCACGGTGCAGCAGCAGATCACAGCAGTGTATCAATGCCGATTTGCACTTCCGCAGAGTCAGCAGCTTCGGGGCTGCCGAACTGAGAGACAAATTCTTCCTCGGAAAGAACCGGAACCCCCAGCTCTTTTGCTTTTTTCGTCTTCGACGAACTCGACTCCCCGTCGTTGCTGACGAGGTACGATGTCTTCCCCGAAACGCTGCCGGTCACTGCGCCGCCCTGCTGCTCGACGTAGGCTTTGAACGCGCTGCGGTTTTTGAAGATGTTCACATCGCCCGTGATGACGAAGCTCAGGCCCTTGCAGGTGCCGTCAGCCTCCTGCTTGGGCGCGACATCCTCCAGTGTGAGCTCTGCCATCAGGCGGTCGAAGAGATTTTTGTTTTCATCGTCGGCAAACCAGTTCAGGATCGCGTTCGAGCGCTCGACGCCGATGCCGTCCACGTCCTCGAAGCCCTCGCCGCTCTCGATGCGCGATAAAAAGCCTTCTGTACCAAGCGCCGCGATGAGCTTCTTGCCCGCGTCCGCGCCGATGTTCGGGATGCAGAGGGCGAAGATCAGGTGGATGGGGTCGACCTTACGGCTCTTTTCGATGGCCGCCATCAGGTTCGCGCAGGACTTTTCGCCAAAGCCCTCGAGCTTTACGATCTCGTCCGCGTGTGCGTTCAGATGGTAGAGGTCGGCAAAATCACGCAGATAACCCCGGTTGACGAACTCGTGCAGCGTCTGCACGGAGAGGCCGTCGATGTCGAGCCCGCCCTTGCTCGCAAAGCGGACAAAGCGCTTCAAGTGCTTGGCGGGGCAGTTCAGGTCGGTGCAGCGCAGCGTCTTCACTCCGCTAATGGGGCTGATTCTCACCTCGGTCGCCGCGCCGCAGACGGGACAGGCCGACGGGACTTCATAGCTGCCCTCGGCCTTGACGACCGCGATGCACTTCGGGATGATCTTGTTGGCCTTGATGATGCGAAGCTCGGTTTTGCGGTTCGCACCGATGCCGAGGCGCTCAAGCTCGCTGACGTTGCAGAGGCTTGCGCGTGTGACGGTCGTGCCCTCAAGCTGCACGGGGTCAAAGACCGCGACCGGCGTGATGGTCGAGGCCGCGCACGACCACTCGATGTGGTCAAGCACCGTGTCGGCGGACACGTCCGCCCATTTGTAGGCAAGGCCCGCGCGCGTTGCGTGGTGGCCCGTCACGCTGCCGGTCGCGGCGTAGTCCGTGTCGTCGTAGGTGATGACAAGGCCGTCGACGGGAATGCCCATCTCGCCGGAATCGACCTTTTTCGTCCAGCGCGCGATGGCGTCGGGCAGGTCCTTTGCGCTCGTGCGCTCGCGCTCGACGGTCGTAAAGCCCATCTGGTCGAGATAGTCCATCCGCGCGCCCCACGAGCGGATCGCTTCATCCGTGTGGACGAGTGTGAACGGCGTGAACGTCACGTTGCGCTCTTTCACCTTGTCGAGATTCGTCTTGTCAAGTGCCAGCGTGCCGGCGGCGAGGTTGCGGGGGTTCGCGTAGCGGTCGTCCGCATCCTCGAGCGTGTCGTTGATGGCCTCAAAATCCGCGTAGGAGATTGTCGCCTCGCCGCGCACAACGAGATGGCCCTTGTCGGATATCTTCGCGGGAATGCCGCGGATGGCGGACGCCATATAGGTGATGTTCGTGCCGACGGTACCGTTGCCGCGCGTTAAAATGCGCGTGAGCGTGCCGCCGTCATAGGTCGCCACAAGCGTCGAGCCGTCGAGCTTCCACGAAAGCCAGATGTCGCGCTCACCCGCCCAGTCCTGCAGCTCCTCGACCTTTTTCGTCTTGGCGAGTGAGAGCGCGGGGTACTCGTGCGCCTCCTTCTCCCCCTCGCCGTCCATTTCGTTCCCCGAATGGCTCGTCACCTGCGTGGGGCTGTCGGGGCGGACATAGCCGGTCTCCTTTTCCAGAGCGGTCAGCTCGTCGAACAGAGCATCCCACTCGTAGTTCGTCATCTGTTCCTCCTGTCCGCCGTAATAGGCGTCGGAGGCGGCGTTCAGCCGCGTTACGATCTCGTCGATCCGGATATTTTTATCCATAGTGCCTTTCCTCTCTCCGGCGGTGCACGAAAAAGCGCGCTCAGCCGTTGTTCATGATGTAATCTTCCGCGTTCTGCTCCATGTCCGCGCCGTTGCTGAAATAGGTGTAGGTGTCCGGCACGGAACCGACGATGACTGTCTCGGCCACGGAATAGGTGTTGCTGAATTTTGTCGTGGTGGAAAAGCCCGGCAGCAGAATGCTGACATATACATCCACCACAAGGTGAATCTGGTGTTTCGTCTGGTTGATGCCCGCCGACGTAAACGCATTTTCAAAATGCGCGCTCGACGAGCCGACCGACTGCATCCGCACGCGGATCAGCGGCCCGCGGCCCGCCAAAAACGGCGAGCCGAGCAGCGTGCCGACCGGCACGGAGAGTTCCTTCGTCGTCACCTCGGAGAGCTTTTCGAGCACCTCGTCGATAATAGCGGACTGCAGGCGGTTGAACTCCGCCATGTTGCTCTTGACCGCCGTGATCTTGCCCTCATTGTCCTTTTCAAAGGAGATGAGCTGGTCGTAGTCCACGCCGCCGCTGTAGATCGTCTCGTTCACGGCGGCGGTCACGATGCCGTTGACCGTATTCGACACGCGCGCGGTCGCAAGCGACGTGAGTACGGGCTTTAGGTGCGTCATCGCCACGATGGCGAGCGCCAGCAGCGCCGCGAGCAAAAACAGCACCAGCAGCAGCGCCCGCTTCTTTCCTGAAAGTCTCCGGTGTCTCCATTTCGGCACAGAGCCTCACCCCAATTCCAGTGAAGCCTATGCCGCGCGGGCTTTTCCCTATTCGCCCAGCGCCATGACGAGCTTTTTGAACGCCTTGCCACGCTCCATGAAGTTTGCGAACTGGTCAAACGCCGCGCACGCGGGCGAGAGCGTCACGATATCGCCGCTCTCCGCGCGCTCATAGGCGGTCTTCACGCAGTCCTCCAGACTCTCGCAGCGCACGATCTCGGGGCTGCCATGATAATCGGGACACTCGCGCACGGCCTGTTCGATAGCGTCTGCCGTTGCGCCGCATAAGATGAGCAGCTTAACGTGCTTTACCACTTCCGGCGCAAGGGGTGCAAAGGGAATATGCTTGTCATATCCGCCCGCAATTAAAATAACCTTTTCATCGAATGCGTTGAGCCCCGCGATGGTGCGCGTCGGGCTCGACGCGATAGAATCGTTGTACCACCGCACGCCGTGGAGCGTCCGCACCGGCTCGATGCGGTGCTCGACGCCGACAAACGTGCGCGCGGTCTCGCGCATGACCTCGTAGGGCACCAAACCGTCGAGCGCCGTCACGGCGGCGAGGTAATTCTCAACGTTGTGCATCCCCGGCAGGCGGATGGCGGAACGCTGCATGACCGCTTCCTCACGCCCATTATGGCGCAGGACAATGCTATCGCTGCGCAGGAACGCGCCGTCCGCAACCTCCTCGCGGCGGCTAAAGAGCCGCGTCCGCGCGGCTGCCTTTTTCGAGAGCTCGCGTGTGATCTCGTTGTCCTCGTTGAAAATGGCGATGTCGTCCTCGCGCTGGTGGAGGTAAATGTTCTCCTTCGCCGCAATGTACTCAGCCATGTCCTTGTGCACGTCCAAGTGATTCGGCGCAAGATTCGTCATCACCGCGATGTGCGGCGAACGCTTCATATCAAGCAGCTGGAACGACGAGAGCTCGACGACCGCGAAGTCCTCAGGCTGCATCTTCTCCGCGTCGCACAGCAGCGGGTGGCCGATGTTGCCGCCGAGGTACACGGTTTTCCCCGCCGCGCGCAGCATTTCTGCGATGATGCTCGTCGTGGTGGTCTTGCCGTCGCTGCCCGTCACGCCGATGATCGTGCAGGGGCAGACCTCGAAAAAGATCTCCATCTCCGACGTCACGGCGCTGCCGCGCGATCTCGCCTCGATCAGCGCCGGAACGTCCGGCCGCATGCCAGGCGTGCGGAAGACGACGTCCGCGCGCAGATCATCGAGGTAGCCTTCGCCAAGGTGGAGCTGTGCGCCCAGCGCTTCGAGCTGCTCCGCGCGCTCGCCCAGGTCCTCGCGGCTCTTTTTGTCGCAGGCGATGACCTGTACGCCGTTTCGGCACAACAGCTCGATGAGCGGCGTGTTGCTCACACCGATGCCGAGTACTGCCGCTGTTTTTCCCCGCAGAGCGGATAGATATTCCTGTATCGTCATAGACGTTCATCCTTTCGTCTAAACATAACAAATCAATATTTAGTATAGTACAGGAACGGAAAAATAGCAATGCATTTTCCGTTGACAAGCCCTGCGCCATGGGCTAAAATAGTTGTGCGAGTATGACAGACAGTCGCGCGGCGAAGCCGAAAGGCTCGCTGTGAGGAAAGTCCGGGCTCCACAGGGCAAGGATAACGGGTAACGCCCGCCCAGAGCGATCTGAGGAAAAGTGCAACAGAAATAGACTACCTGCGGTGCTGGCCTGAACAGGCAAAGTGTCATAGGAAAAGGTGGAAAGGTGCGGTAAGAGCGCACCCGTCGGCTCGAGAGTGTCCGATGCTGTAAACTCTATCCGGAGCAACACCGGTGTGGGAGCATATAGGTTGGCCCGACCGCTCCCGGGGTGGCTGGAGTACCGCGGCAACGCGGCGCGTAGATAGATGACTGTCAAATACAGAACCCGGCTTACAGTCATGCTCGTGCAAAATATGAGAGGGACGGCGGAGATCGCCGTCCCTCCCGTTTTTACTTTTCCTGTAAATGCAAAATCCCTCAAAAATGCAGAAAAAAGCGGCGGGAGCTCCCGCCGCTTTCCTTTTTATGGATCAAACTTCCTTCTTGCCGATGCGAATGAGACGCACGACCACGGGGCTCAGCACCACGTTGAACAGGAGCTCAAAGATAAAGTTCGCGCCGACAAGGCCAACGATCATATACTGGCCGACGTTTGCGCCAAAGCCCATCGCATCCGCCCAGCCGCCGATGGTCTCCATGAAGAAGAGCAGGCAGCCGATCAGGAACACGCCGGTATTGACCACCGGGCAGACCACCGCAGCTACCACCACGGCAAGCGTGCGGTTTTTGTTCTCAAGCGCCTTGTAGGTAACGCCGGAGAGAAGGCCCGCCAGCGTGCCCTTGACGAGCACCGTCAGGATCGTGCCAAGCGTGTTGACGCCGAGGAATGCCGCCGCGTCGCCGCTGAGCAGCACGACCACGCCAAACACAAAGCCGAGCCACGCACCGGCACCTGCGCCGTAGAGCGCCGCACCAATAACGACCGGCACCAGCACCAGCGAAATGCTGAATGTGCCGAACCGGATGAAGCTGCCCATCAGCTGCAGAACGATCACAATGGCGGTGAACAGACCGAGACCGACGATCTTCTGCGTGTTGTTGTTGTTCTTACTCATAAGTTTCTCCTTTCACCCGAACGTCCGTGCAAGGAGCGATACAGGTGTTACAGCAGGAGCGCGCCGCGGAAAATACCCTCCTCGCAGCGCACCTTGTTTTTCTGCCGAAACCGGACGTCCGACGTGCCGAGATATAATACCAAACAACGGGGACAATTTCAAGCGGAATATTTATATATTATTATAGCATATCCATATAAGTCAAGACAGCGCCAAATGTCGGCCATTTTGCCTTTTCGAACGTACAACACCCATACAAGTGAACGTCCCACTATACGTCAATTGGGTATTTTCAGTGTGTCAGCAGCATAAATCTCAGCAAAATATATTGACAAGAAAACTTGGCACATTTATAATCTTGACAAGGAAACTTGGCAGCGAGGTGCCCTATGGAAAAAGAAGATATTTTAGCGATCAGCCGTAAAGAAAATAAAAATAGAGACTTGGCAGAAGCAGAAATGTCCGCGCAAGCCGGCAGCATTGCCAGCCGCATCGGAGCCGCCGTGTGCTGCTTGGTCTCGGTTCTATTTGTTTGGGCTACCAACACGATGCTTTTCAGCCCCTGGACCATCTACTTCAGCATTCTTGGTACGCATTATCTGGTAAGATTTATCAAAGCAAAAAGGAAAACGGACTTAACGATCACCGTCTTGTATTTTGCAATGTTTATCCTCTGCTTCGCCTTTTTTGTTTTTCGGCTTATTGAGGTAAAGGGATGAACGACGAGTTAAAATTGCAGAACAGATTGAAAGAGGCGCGGTTTGAAAAAAAACTCTCGCAGTCGCAGCTCGCAGAAATGGTCGGCGTCTCACGAAATACGATCAGTTCGATCGAGACTGGGCAATTTAACCCAACTGCCAAGTTGGCTCTCATTCTCTGCATCGCTTTGGACAAGAAATTTGAAGAATTATTTTATTTTTAGGAGGTCACGATGGATCATTTATTGCTTCTGATATTGGGCATATTCCTGTCAACTCTTGGTATTGTAAATATAAAAGGAAATATCAGCACCGTCCATTCCTACAACCGTCGGAAAGTAAAAGAGGAAGATGTTCTCAAATACGGCAAAGCCGTTGGCACAGGAACGCTTGTCATCGGTGTTTCCCTCATGCTATCTTATCTCGTCACATTCTGGAATACAGATGCTATCGATTATATCGTTCTTCCGGCACTGGTAATCGGTTTAGCTTTCATTTTATATGGACAAATCAAATACAACCACGGTATCTTTTGACCGTTCACCACCCTCTCATAAGGTCCCGCCCTTACAAGAGTGCTCTTTATTCAGGCACCGAAAGTTGAAATAGGAAAAGAGCTTGAGAATATCTTCTCAAGCTCTTTTGATCTCCGTGATGTATGTCACAACAGAAGCTGCCATGTACGCCGCAGCAGGACAAAGATATGTCACAACTGCGCGCTCTTCCCTGCTGAAAAAGTCAGCATTTGCAAGGGGGTTAGTCCTGGTCCCAGTTGTGGTAGGTATTTTGCACGTCCTCGTTGTCATCGAGCATGTCGAGCAGCTTTTCCATGTTCTTGATGTCCTCTTCGCTCTCGAGCTTGACATAGGTCTGCGGGACAAGGCTGATATCCGCGCTGACGAAGGCGTAGTTCTTCTCCTCGAGCGCCTTGACAACATCGTTGAACGCGTCGGGGTCGGTCGTGATCTCGAAGACGTTGTCCTCGGCGTTGAAGTCGTCGGCGCCGGCGTCGAGCGCGTCCATCATGACGGCGTCCTCGTCGTAGTCGCCATCCTCGTTGTCGATGATGATGACGCCCTTGCGGTCGAACGACCAGCTGACGCAGCCCTGCGCGCCCATGCCCTTGCCGTACTTATCGAAGTAGTGGCGGACCTCCGGCGCGGTGCGCTGGCGGTTGTCGGTCAGCGCCTCGACGATGACGGCCACGCCGCCGGGGCCGTAGCCCTCGTAGGTGACAGACTCGTAGTTGTCGGTATTGCCCGAGCCGAGCGCCTTGTCGATGGTGCGCTTGATGTTGTCGTTGGGCATGTTGGCGGCCTTCGCCTTGGCGATGACGGTCGCGAGACGGGAGTTGTTATTCGGATCGCCAGAGCCGCCCTGCTTGACGGCGACGATGATCTCCTTGGCGATCTTGGTGAAGGCAGCGCTGCGCTTGGCGTCAGCCGCGCCCTTCGTCTTTTGAATATTGTGCCACTTGGAATGTCCGGACATGATGTGATCTCTCCTTACAGATAGTATTGAATGACGTCTCTGTGCGACGTCGATATTACGGTTTTCACCTCGGGGAAATGCTGCTCCAAATATGCCTTGACCGCCGGGCAAACGACATTTTCCGTCGGAAAATGCCCCGCGTCGATCAGGTTGAGTCCCCGCGTATCCAGAAAATCGTTGTAGCGCAGATCGCTCGTCACGAACGTATCGCAGCCCTGCGCAATGGCCTGCGGGATATATTCGCCGCACGCGCCGCCGCCGACGGCCACGCAGTGCACCCGCCCGCTGCCGCGGCAATAGCGCAAGCCGCCGCAATCGAGTAATTCTATCACATCCCGCAGGAACTCTTCAAGCCCTTTTTCGCAGGAAAGTGTGCCGATCCGGCCAATTTTTTCGTCGTTGAGCAAAAAAACGTCGTTCAGGCCCAGTTTTTTCGCCAGACAGTCGTTCACGCCGCCGTCCGCGGCGTCCAGATTCGTGTGCATGCAGATGGCGGAAATGTCATTTTTGACGAGCGTAGTCAAAACGTTTCCGAGGCGCGTGTCGGGCCGCAGCGTCTGCATCTCGCGCTCGTGCCAGCGCACATTCATCACCGGATGGTGGGACACGATGAGCTGTGCGCCGCAGTCGATGGCCTCCTGCACCACGCGCTCTGTGATATCGAGCGCGACCACGATGCGCTCGACCTCCTGCTCGGGATCACCGACGAGGTGGCCGACGTTGTCCCAGTCCATCGCGCTCTCGCGCGGTGCCCAGGAAAAAAGGCTCTGCTCGATCTCATGTACCGTTGCCATGTTCCCACTCTCCTTTTCTTCTTTCGATCTCTTCGATGAGATTTTCAAGATGCGCGATGCGCGCCTCCTTATCCGCAAGCGACGAGACGGCAAGGCCGTCTTTCGCGCGATTGAGCTTTATCAAATGCTGCGACAGGTACTCGCCGTACAGCGGGTCGGACCGCAGCAGAAAGCCCGTCAGCGCATCCGCCTCGCTCAGCTCCTGCCCCGCTCCCGCGGTCACGCGGAAGACGACATAGAGCTGCTCCTTGTCGCGCACAAGCGTCTCGCTCAAAAAGCGGTAGCCGTGTCCGCAGAGCCAGCAACGCAGAAGGTCGACCTTTGTCTGCGGCTGCAAAATGAGCGTGTGCGCGCCCTCGTGCGTCCATGGCGCGGCCTCGAGGATACCGAGGATCGTCTCGCCGCCCATACCGGCGATGGCGATGGCGTCGCACTCCTCTGCTCTGATCTTCGCAAGGCCCGGGCAGAGGCGGAAATCCATGCGCTCCGTCACGCCGTATTCCCGCGCCGTCGCGCGCGCGTGGTCGAGCGGCAGCGCGTTGATGTCCGACGCGATGGCGCTCTCAATCCACCCGTGCTGCAAAAGCCACACGGGAAGATAGCCGTGGTCGGTGCCGACGTCGGCCAGTCTCGCGCCCTGCGGCACAAGGCTTGCAATGCATTGTAGCCGCGGCTGAAGCTGTAATTCTTTTTCCACCGCCGCCCTCCTTTCGCTGAGCGAATAAGACGCATACGGAAGACCCGTATGCGTCCTTTTCTTATTCCTTGACGGGCTTGTTGGCCTCTTCGTTCACAAGAGCCAGCAGCTTCTCCACGTCGATGCCGTGGACCATGCAGGCCTCTTCCACCGTCTCACCGCGGGAGCTGGGGCAGCCCAGGCAGTGCATGCCGATCGACAGGAAAATCGGCGCGGTCTGCGGCGCAACGTCCAGAATGTCACCGATGATGGTGTCGCGCTTAATTTCGATCATGTCTGATTCACCTCCGTGAAAATAGCTGAAAATAGTTTATCCCATTTTTCGCACTTTTTCAATAGGAAATGTGAAAAAAGGCGCCCCGGAGCGGCCAAAAAAGAAAGACGCCCGCCTTGGCGGACGTCTTTCGATCAAAACGTTTACAAGAATTACTGCTCAGCGCGCATCTTGGCAAAGCACTCGCTGCAGTAGACCGGACGGTCGGACTTGGGC
>CAVFND010000044.1:0-9737 GCA_963623615.1 Oscillibacter sp. ER4
CTGCAAAACGGCGCGACAAGGGTCTACGCCGTCGACGTCGGCTACGGCCAGCTTGACTGGAAGCTCCGCTCCGACGAGCGCGTTGTGTGCATGGAGCGCACAAACGCGCGCTATCTCGACCACGACCAGATCCCCGACGAGCTGGATTTTGCCAGCATCGACGTGTCGTTCATTTCATTAAAATTGATTTTGCCCGCGGTGCACCGCATTTTAAAAGCGGGCGGGCATGTCGCCTGCCTCATCAAGCCCCAGTTTGAAGCGGGGCGCGAAAAGGTGGGGAAAAAGGGCGTCGTCCGCGACCCGAACGTGCACCTTGAGGTGCTGGAAAACTTTCTGACACATGCAAAGGATTCTGGCTTTACAGTGCTTGATATCACATTCTCTCCCATCCGCGGGCCAGAGGGGAACATCGAATACCTCGGCTATCTTGAAAGCGGCGAGTGGGTGGAGAAGACCTTCGACCTCCGTTCACTTGTCGAGCAGTCGCACGCGGCGCTCGACCACGGGAAGGAGGGCGCGGGATGCTGAGAAAAGTCATCTTATGCCCGAATCCCTACCGCGACGCGCAGCTGCGCGTCGCGAAAGAAGCCAAGCGCATGCTCGACGAGGTGGGCTGCCCGAACGTCGTGTGCCTGCCGTTTCGCAACCAGGAGCCGCCGGAGGGCTACGGGCTCAACATTGAGCCGCTGCAGCAGGAGATCCGCGGCGCGGACATGATCATCGCGTTCGGCGGCGACGGAACGATCCTGCACCTGTCCAAAACCGCCGCACACCGCGACATTCCGGTGCTGGGCGTCAACCTCGGCAGCCTCGGCTTTATGGCTGAGCTCGAAAGCAAGGAGCTTTCGCGTCTGCGCGACCTGTGTGCGGGAAAATATGAGATCGAGAGCCACATGATGCTCGACGTGAGCGTTCAGCGCGACGGGCGGGTCATCTACTCGAACCTTGCGCTCAACGAAGCGCTCATCGCGCGCGGCAATATTTCGCGCGTGATCCGATTGCAAATTTTCACCGAGCAGGGAAAGCTCGTGGACGTGGCGGGCGACGGCGTGATTGTCGCGAGCCCGACGGGCTCGACGGCCTACTCTCTCTCCGCGGGCGGCCCTGTGGTCGAGCCGACGGCGCGGAACTTCATCGTTTCGCCAATCTGCGCGCACAGCGTGCACGCCAACGCCTACGTGCTCTCACCCGAGCGGGTCATCACCGTGCAGACGGAGAAAAACAGCTATAAGCCCGTCCTTTTGAGCGTGGACGGCGGGCGCGCGTTTTCACTGCGCAGCGGCGACTGTATCGAAGTGCGCCGCTCAAAATTCGACACCAAGCTCGTTCGACTGAGCAAACGCAGTTTCTGCGAGATCTTACAAAAGAAAATGTTGATGGGAGGAACCAGCAATGAAGAATGAAAGACAGGAAAAAATTCTTGCGATCATCGCCGCCTCGGCGATCGAGACGCAGGAGCAGTTGATCGATAGTCTGCGCAAGGAGGGCATCTCCTGCACGCAGGCGACCATCTCCCGCGATATCAAGCAGCTCCACTTGATTAAGGAACCGACCGGCAACGGCACCTACCGCTACGCTGTTTCGACGCAGAAAATGCGCCTGAATCTGGCCGACCGCCTGCAGACCATCCTGCGCGAGAGCATCGTTTCGGTCGACTGCGCGCAGAATCTGGTGCTCATCAAGACGATGGCGGGGCTCGGCCCCGCGGCCGGCGCGGCGTTTGACGGAATGGATATCTCCGCCAAGGTCGGCACTGTCGCGGGCGACGACACGGTGCTCATCGTGATGCGCGAAAACGAGTCCGCCGCCGAGCTCTGCTCGGAGATCGAGGACATGCAGAGACAGCGCCAGGCCAAGTAAGAACAAAACTTTGCAGGAGAATGAGCGATGCTTGAGCTTTTGCACATTGAAAATATCGCCATCATCGAGCGGGCGGACATTCTGTTCGGCCGCGGGTTCAACGCGCTCACGGGCGAGACCGGCGCAGGCAAATCCATCGTGATCGACGCGCTCGGCGCGGTGCTCGGACAGCGCACATCGCGCGAGCTCATCCGCACGGGCGCGGAGAAGGCGTTCGTCAGCGCGACATTCAGCGCGGTCCCGGCGGACCTGCCGGGGCTCGCCGAAAACGGCTTTGCACCGGAGGAGGACGGAACGCTTTTGTTGCAGCGCGAGCTGTACGGCGACGGCAAAAACATCTGCCGCGTGGGCGGACGGCCGGTGACGGTCGCACAGCTCAAGCGCATCGGCGCGAGCTTGCTCAACATCCACGGCCAGCACGACGGGCAGCAGCTGCTCGACGAAGAGCAGCACCTTGTCTACATAGACCGCTTTGGCCGCGTGGAAAACGAGCTGGAAGCCTATCGCGCGCGCTATGACGCGATGAAAGAGACGCGCCGCGCGATCGACGCGCTCAAGATGGACGAAGCCGAAAAGGCGCGCCGCGTCGACATGCTGCGCCATCAGATCGGCGAGCTCGAGCGCGCGGACTTGCAGGAGGGGGAGGAAGAGACGCTCCTTGCCCGCCGCAACATCCTGCGCAACGGCGAGAAGTTCATTTCAGCCATTTCCGAGGCGGACGCCTGCCTGAACGGCGGGGACGAGGGCCTTGGCGCGGTGTCCGCCATCAAAGAGGCGGAGGATGCGCTGCATTCGCTTCGCGGCCTCGGCGATGAGTTCATCACGCTCTCAGACCGCTTGGAAGCGCTGCGCTGTGAAGCATATGACCTTGCCGAGACGATCCGCGACAAGAAGGACGAATACGACTTTTCTCCGCAGGAACTCGACGCGGTGGAGTCGCGCTGCGACCAGCTCTACCGGCTGAAAAAGAAGTACGGCTCAAGCGTCGAGGAGATGCTTGCGTATCTTGAAAAGTCGCGCGAGGAGCTTGACCGCATCGAGTACGCGGACGACCGCGCGCAGCAGCTCGAGCAGACGATCAGAAAGCAGGAAAAGGCCGCGCGCGAAGCGGCGCAGGCCCTCTCCGACCGCCGCCATGCGGCGGCAAAGGAGCTTGAGGAGCGTATTTCCCGGGAACTGCGCGAGCTCGATATGCCGAAGCTCCGCTTTGCCATCGACTTTCAGGAAAAGGACATGGGCGAGGATGGCGCGGACGCCGTGGCGTTTTTGATGTCCGCCAACGTGGGCGAGGCGCTGCGTCCCATCCAGAAGATCGCATCCGGCGGCGAGCTGTCGCGCATCATGCTGGCGCTCAAAAACGTGCTGGCCGAGCAGGACAGCGTGATGACGATGGTGTTCGACGAGGTCGACACCGGCGTTTCGGGAAGAGCGGCCCAGCGCGTGGCGGAAAAGCTCGCCAAGCTCTCGCGCACGAGACAGGTGCTGTGCGTGACGCATCTGCCGCAGCTCGCGGCGATGGCCGACACGCACTTCGGCGTGGAAAAAGGCGAGGAAAATGGCCGCACGCTCACAAAGGTCGTCGGGCTCGACCGCGCGGCGCGCCGCGGCGAGATCGCCCGATTGAGCGGGGGGGACCACCCGAGCGAGACGATGCTTGCTGGCGCGGAGGAACTGCTCTGCGCGGCGGAAAAGTTTAAGAATCAACTGCTGTAAAGCAGAATCACATGGCAGAGAAAAGCACCGCACAGCAGCGCTTTTTCGAAGAAAGGAACATCAGATGAACGAATTTGCTGAACGCATCGAGCGGGATTTTCCGGTGCGGCGCAAGGAAAAAGAAAAAGTGGACTTCCGCACCTGGCTTGTCTACACGCTCAAGGAGCTCGGCTATTCGCCGAAGCTCGAGAGCGGAACGTCGGTGCTCTCGGCGGGCGGCAATGTGACGAATGTGGTCGTCGGCGATATCGAAAAGGCGAAGATCGTGCTCGCGGCGCACTACGACACCGGCGTGCGTGAGGTTCTGCCGCCGCTCATCTGCCCGACGCGTCCGGCGACGTATATGCTCTACGAGGCGCTGGTGCCGCTGCTGGCGCTGGCGGTGAGTTTCCTTATTTCGTTCGGCGTGACGTTTGCGCTCAACATGCCGAATATGACGCTGCCGCTCTTTTTGCTGCTGCTGGTCGTGGCGCTCTTTTACCCTAAGTATGGCAAGAGTGAAACGAACAACAAAAATGCCAACACCTCCGGCGTCGTCGCACTGATTGAGGTCGCGAAGGCGCTGACGCCGCGCTACCGCGGCGAGGTGTGCTTCCTGTTCCTCGATGGCGGCACGCAGGGGAGCAAGGGCGCTAAGCACCTGATCCACGCGTATCCGGAGCTCAAAAAGAAGAGCGTCGTCGTGCTCGACTGCGTGGGCGAGGGCGACGAGCTGCTGATCCTGCCGGGCAAGGCGAGCCGCTGGAACGACAAGCTTCTCGACACGATCCTTGAGCAGTTCAGCAACAGCGAGAAGAAGACCTGCTTTTTGAAGACCGACGGCCTTGTCCACTATCCTTCGGACAACCGCGCGTTCACGGGCGGCACGGTCATCTGCGCATGCAAAAAGGCCAAGGGCTTTGGCCGCTGCATCCTGCCGCGGAAAACGAAGGAGATCGACGAGGAGAACCTGTCGCTCCTGTGCGATGGGCTCTGCAAGCTCGTGATGTACTACAATCCGCAGAATACTTGATACTTGACAAGATCGATTCTTTACGTTACAATATCTGCGTTTACGGTGATGAAGCGGAGAAGTAAGCAGCGATTTCCTGCAAAGAGAGCCTTCGGTCGGTGCAAGAAGGAGAGGAAACGTGCCGAAATACACCGCGGAGCCGGCGCCCGAACGAAAATTTTCCAGTAGGCGTGCCCCGGGAGCGCCCGTTATCGCGCGGGAGTGTGTCAGCACTCCGTGAGGCTGTTTTTGCGAGAAAACGGCGAACCAGAGGTGGTACCGCGAATTTATTCGCCCTCTGTCCGAGAAAGGACAGAGGGCGTTTTTTTATCGGCGAAAACGGCCATAATGTCCGAAACGAAAGAAAAATGAACATAGGAGGAACCAACAAATGGGAATTTATGAAGAGCTGAAGGCGCGCGGCCTGATCGCGCAGGTGACGGACGAGGAGCAGATCCGCGACCTCGTCAACAACGGCAAGGCGACGTTCTACATCGGCTTCGACTGCACGGCGGATTCTCTGCACGTCGGCCACTTCATGGCGCTGTGCCTGATGAAACGCCTCCAGATGGCGGGCAACAAGCCTATCGCGCTCATCGGCGGCGGCACGACCATGATCGGCGACCCCTCGGGCCGAAACGACATGCGCAAGATGCTCACCAAGGCTGACATCGACCACAACGCCGAGTGCTTCAAGCGCCAGATGGAGCGCTTCATCGACTTCGGCGAGGGCAAGGCCATGATGCTCAACAACGCTGACTGGCTGATGAAGCTCAACTACATTGAACTGCTGCGCGAGGTGGGCGCGTGCTTCTCCGTGAACAACATGCTGCGCGCCAAGTGCTATGAGCAGCGCATGGAAAAGGGCCTTTCGTTCCTGGAATTCAACTACATGATCATGCAGTCCTACGACTTCTACCACATGTTCCAGGAGTACGGCTGCAACATGCAGTTCGGCGGCGACGACCAGTGGTCCAACATGCTCGGCGGCACGGAGCTCATTCGCCGCAAGCTCGGCAAGGACGCGCAGGCGATGACGATCACGCTGCTCCTCAATTCCGAGGGCAAGAAGATGGGCAAGACCGCGAGCGGAGCGGTGTGGCTCGACCCGAACAAGACCACGCCCTACGACTTCTACCAGTACTGGCGCAATGTGGGCGATCAGGACGTTTTGAAGTGCATCCGCATGCTCACGTTCCTGCCGCTCGAGCAGATCGACGAGATGGACAAGTGGGAGGGCAGCCAGCTCAACCGCGCCAAGGAGATCCTCGCCTACGAGCTCACCGCGCTCGTCCACGGGGAAGAGGAGGCCAAGAAGGCGGAGGAGGCCGCGAAGGCGCTCTTCGGCGCGGGCGGCAACAACGCCAACATGCCGACGAGCACGCTGACGGACGCCGACTTTGAAAACGGCAGCATCAACGTTCTCTCCATGCTGGTCGCGGCCGGCCTGTGCCCGTCCCGCGGCGAGGCGCGCCGTCTCGTCCAGCAGGGCGGTGTGACGATCGACGATGTGAAGGTCGCCTCCATCGACGAGAGCCTTGCACGCGAGCGCTTCGAGGGCGAGGGCATTATCGTCCGCAAGGGCAAGAAGGTCTTCCACCGCGTGAAGGCGTAAGCGAGGCTGATTACAAAATGTAAACGAAATTTTGAGCAGGGCTCTGCGCGTTTTCAGTGCAGAGCCCTGCCTTTTTGACTGAATGCACAAAGTAAAACGATAGAATGAATATGATGAATATTCAATGAATACTACAATGAATATTGTGCGAATGCAAAATGGATATGCGACGAATAATGCATAAACGAGAGATAAGAATTGCTTATACCTCGGACTGGAACGGCTTCAGTGCGCCGGACAGCTGTTCCAAATGACGTTCAGAAATGCGGCACAGCGGGAGCCGCAACTCGCCGCTGCACAGGCCTAAATGCTCCATCGCGGCCTTGACGGGGATGGGGTTGACCTCGCAAAACAGCGCGCGGATCAGCTCATGCAGCTTGAGCTGGAGCGCGCCTGCCTCCAGGAAGCGGTTTTCAAGGCAGAGCTGTGTCAGCTCGTGCATTTCACGCGGGACGACGTTCGCGGCGACGGAGATGACGCCCTTGCCGCCGAGCGCCATGATGGAGGCGGTGGAACCGTCGTTGCCGCTCCAGACGGTGAAGTCCGGCGGACAGAGGTTCAAGGTGTCCTGAATGAGGTCGAAGTCGTCGCTCGCCTCCTTGACGCCGACGATATTTGGGTGTTCGGCGAGTGCCTGATACGTCTGCATCGTGCAGCCGACGCCTGTGCGCGAGGGAACGTTGTAGAGGATGATCGGAATATCGACCGCGTCGGCGATGGCGGAAAAATGCCGCACAAGGCCGCTCTGCGAGGCTTTGTTGTAGTATGGCGTGACGGTGAGCAGCGCGTCGACGCCCGCGCTCTGCGCGGCTTTGGAGAGTGCGATAGAGGACGCGGTGCTGTTCGTGCCGCTGCCCGCGATGACGGGCACGCGGTGGTCGACAGTGCGCACGCAGCGCTCTATGAGCGTCATGCGCTCATCATAGCTCAGCGTCGCGGCCTCGCCGGTCGTGCCGCAAACGACGATGGCGTCGGTGCCGCCTTGGATCTGACGCTCGATGAGACGGTCGAAGGCTTTGAGGTCGACGCCGTCGCCGCAAAACGGCGTAACGATGGCGACGGCGCTGCCGGTAAAGATACAGGGCTTCATAAAAGGACTCCTTTCCATGATGCTTGACCACCGCGGCAGGGGAGAGCGGTGACCGAAAAGAGATACAGTTTTGCTTGAAAGCAGAGGAAAACTGTCGTATAATGTAAAATACGATTCGTATGGATGCCCTTATCAACCGAGGGCATGCTCGGCCAGGCGCAGAGCAATCGCTTCTGCAAAGCTGGCTGTGGAGGATACTATGAAAAAATGGTGCAGAACGTTCCTGCTCTCCTGCCTGCTGTGCGTTTCAATGTGCACGCTCGCGCAGGCGGCGGACGGAGAAACGCTTCGCGTGGGGCTCAAATACGGCTCAGACGCGATGAGTGCGGCGAACCTTCAGAATTATTCGGCCTTCGGCGGCTACGCGCTGGGGTATTTTGATTCAGACGGCAGCTTTGAAGAGTTGGGCACGCTGCCGCAGTCGTATGAAAAGATCACGGTGACGACGGACACGACCTATCACGTACAGCTTTCCGGCGTGTTTTACGATTATGACGACGCGTCGCGCGCGGCTGCGCAGTACAATGGCGGCTTTGCTGCCTACGAGGACGGAAACTTCTATGCGCGTGTCGGCAGCTACACGAGCTTGAGCGCGGCGGAGTCCTCGGCGGCGCAATACGGCGGCGCGGCCGTCGGCGGCAGCAGCGCGGGTGTGACGGTCATCGTGACGGGGACAGATACGATCCTCTTCGAATTCGATTGCGGCGGGCGCGAAAACCTCGGCATCCTGCCGATCGAGACGCGCGAAAAGACGGTCACGTGGTTCCGCGGCTACCGCTACTACGGCGGTTTTGAGTACCAGCGCGCGAGCGGCGGGAACATCAGCGTCATCAACGTTGTGGATCTCGAAGACTATGTCAAGTGCGTCGTTCCCTGGGAAATGAGCAGCGACTGGCCGGTCGAGGCGCTCAAGGCGCAGGCGGTCTGCGCACGCACCTACGCGGTCTGCCAGACGAAGCACCGCGCGCAGGGCTTTGACATCTGTGCGACGACGCACTGCCAGGCCTATCAGGGCACGGCGGCAAGCGGCGCGAATTCCGACGCTGCGGTCGATCAGACGGCGGGGGAGTTCCTCTATTACGGCGGCAAGCTCGTGCAGGAGGCTGTGTATTATTCAAGCAACGGCGGCGCGAGCGAGGACAGCCTGAACGTCTGGGGCAACGACGTCGGCTATCTCAAGGGTAAGATCGACCCTTACGAGGGAAAAATATCCTCGATCATCCCCAAGTACAACTGGTCGACGACGTTTACTGCGTCGGAGTTCACGACGCTTCTCAATAACCGCGGCTACGGTGTCGGTACGGTGAAAAACGCCTATGTCTCGGCCTATACCGACACGGGCAACGTCTATTCCATCACCTTTACCGGCACGAGCGGCAGCAAGACCATCGTGCGCGAGGCTTGCCGGTCGCTGCTGAACCTGCGCAGCCAGCGCTTTACGATCAGCGGCGGCGGGAGCGAGAACGCTTACAGCGTGAACGATACGGGCGAGAGCGTCGCTCTGAGCGCGGCCAGCGCGGTCGACAGCAGCGGGAAGAGTTCGGCACTGTCCGGCAATGTGTATGTCATCACGTCGAGCGGTACATCGCAGCTTGAGCAGCGGACGACGACGCCGGGGAGCGGCAACTTTGTGATCTCCGGAAGCGGGTATGGGCATAATGTCGGCATGAGCCAGTGGGGCGCATACTCGATGGCGAACCTTGGTTATTCCTACCGCGATATTTTGCAGTTTTACTATACGGATGTCAGCATCCGATGAGGAAAAGAGAACGATATGAAGACAAAAGAGTTTGATTACTACCTGCCCGAGGAGCTGATCGCGCAGACGCCGCTCGAAAAGCGCGACGAATCGCGCCTGATGTGTCTCGACAAGGAGACGGGCGAGCTTTCGCACCACCATTTTTATGAGCTGCCGGACTTTTTGAACCCTGGCGACTGCCTGATCCTGAACAATTCCCGCGTTCTGCCGGCACGCCTTTTGGGCCAGCGCCTGCCGGGCGGCGGCGCGTGCGAGGTGCTGCTGCTCATCGACCGCGGCGACAAGACGTGGGAATGCATCGTGCGCCCAGGCAAGCACCTGCGCAAGGGTGCGAAGATGCAGTTCGGCAACGGCGAGCTCAAAGCGGAGGTCGTGGACGTGCTGCCAGACGGCAACCGCATGGTGAAGTTCGACTTTGAGGGCATTTTCCTCGAGGTGCTCGAGCACCTCGGCAAGATGCCGCTGCCGCCTTACATCAAGGAGGAATTGCAGGATCAGGAGCGCTACCAGACGGTCTATTCCAAGGTCAACGGCAGCGCTGCCGCACCGACGGCGGGCCTGCACTTCACGCCGGAGCTGCTGGAAAAAATTCAGGCAAAGGGCGTAAACATCGGCTATGTGACGCTGCACGTCGGACTTGGCACGTTCCGCCCCGTCAAGGAGGATGACATCGAGCAGCATGACATGCACAGCGAATACTGCGTCATCC
>CAVFND010000045.1:0-9730 GCA_963623615.1 Oscillibacter sp. ER4
GCGCACTCCCGCACGGTGTGGGAAAAATAGCAGCAGCCCTTTCGGGCTGCAAAAAAGGAGGGGACCATCTTTCGGTGGCCCCTAAAATTATTACAGCTTGCGAAAGCGGTCCGCAATGACCGCCGCCGCCTCCGTCGTCGACAGCGTACCGGTGTCAAGGCAAAGATCATACCCTTCCGGCGCGCCCCAGGTCCTGTGGGTATAGCTCTCGTAATACTTGCGGCGCTGCTTGTCCATCTTGCGGAGCAGGCGGATGGCCTGGTCGCGCGTGAGCTTTTCCTGCGCCATTTTGCGCTGGATGCGGTGCTCGTCCGGCGCGGCGACGAACACGGTGAGAAGTCTCACGTCCTCGTCGCGCAGCACATAGTCCGCGCAGCGTCCGACGAACACACACTCTTCGTGGCGGGCGATGCGGCGGATCTCGTGACTTTGCAGGGCGAAGAGCACCTCGCTCGTCGGTTTGCCGCGCAGCACATGGTGGTTGCCCTCGTGCACGGTCTGGAAGAGGTAGGGGTTGGTCGCCTTTTCATCCGAGGGGGAGAGCGTTTTTTCCGAAAGCTCGCCGTATTCGCACGCAAGGCGGATCAACTCGCGCTCATAGACGCGAATGCCGAGGAGATCTGCGGTTTTCACGGCGACCTCGTGGCCGCCGCTGCCGAACTGTCGGCTAATGCTGATGATGCGATTTCCCATAATATGAATCTCCCTCCGCTTTTCTATTGTTTCAGCGCGTTGAGCGCCGGCTGGGGAATCGAGAATACACGTCCCGCCGGCGTGATGACGGCGGAGAGCGACGCCGGAGCGTCGGAGAGGATGAGGTGCAGCGCGCCGCTGCACGAGACGTTGACGGACTGGAGCTCGCCCTGCTCACTCACGCGCACAGAGATGCGTCCGGAGGAGAAGGTCACGTCCTGTGACTTGATGTCCGGCGCAATAGCGGCGGCGAGCTCTCTCATCGCGTCAGAGTCGAGCGAGAGACCGTAGAGATAGCCATCGCTCACCTTCTCGCAGCCCGCGCTGCCGTTCAGGATCGACTGGTAGCAGAGGTCGATGAGCGAGGAGGCGTCGACGAGCTGTTCGCTCGCGGTGTCGACGCTGTTGCCGTCCGCATCGCAGATCTTGCTGCCGGAGAAGTAGACGGCGAGGGTGTTTTTCTGAATGCTGCCATAGCTTTGGCCGTCGATGCTGCTGCGGTCGTACTGAAGCGTGCTGCTCAGCACGATCGGGCCGCAGTCGGCGGAAAGGGCGATGTCGGCGGAAAGGTCATCCGCGGTCAGAACGCCCCAGGCGCCCAGCAGGCGGAGCGCGTCGTCCGTCAGCGTGGAGGAAGAGGCGTCGTCATCGCCGTCCGAGCGGATGGCGGTGAGCACATCGTCGGGAATGACCGGCGCGAGCGCGTCGGTGAAATGCGCGGAGGCGTTTACTTGCAGGTCGCCGGAGTTTTCCGCGGTGAACTGAACGTCCATCAGCTCGCCGCTCTCGGCGGTGAGCTCCACGCGAATCGTGGAGAGCGACGTGGCGTCCGCGATCTCATCCGAAGTGAGAAGACGCAGCAGCGTGCTCGCGTCGTCGCCCTCGGCGGCGAAAGTGTAGCGCTTTTCCTGCCCGTCGACGGACTTCGTGACCGTGAGCGTGCGGCAGAGCTCGGCGGTCTCGTCCATGAGCTCAGAGTAGTTCGGGAACGCGCCGCCGACAGCGTAGGAGTTGCCGTTTTCGAGGTAGATCGCGCCGTTTGCGTAGTAGAGCGCCGCGCCGCCGCGGTCGATGCAGGTGACGGTGGTATCATCCGTCTTCGTGCGGGCGACGGAGGCGTCCGCGCTCAGGCTGAGCTTGCCATAGGAGGCGTCGACCGTGACGTCCATGGTCATCGGGTCCTCCTTGACGCGCGCTTCAATGAGGCGGTAGGCCTCGAGGTCCTTCTTAAAGTCAGAATGGAGGAAGAAAGCCGCAGCCGCACCGAGCAGGACCAAGATCGTGATGAGAATGGGGAGGAAGCGGCGGCGCTTGCGCTTTTTCGGCGCGGGCGGGACCGCGGGCTGCGTCAGCACGTTTTCACGCGCATCGCGCTCCTCACGCAGGAGCCGAAGCGCCTCCTCCGCGCGCGCAAGGCGCGCCTCGATGGAGTCGGGATCAGCCGAGGGAACGGTTTCAGCAGGAGTGGACACAGTATCGGGGGCGGGAGCGCCTTCTGCGCCCTCGACCGCAGCGGCGACGATTGGCGCGGCAGCGGCAGCTGCTGCCACGGCGGCGGGAATCGCCGCGGATTCCGTTACAGGCGCGTCTGCCTGAGAGGTTTCTTCGACTGCTGCGGACGTGGAATCATCCGCCTTGGCGGGCTTTTCGCCCTCTGTGGGTGTGCCGGCGTCCTCGCCGCGGACGATCTGCTCGGCCTGCGAGACGGCGCTCATGCTGCGCGCCAGCGCTTCGGCGCGCCTGCGTGCCTTGCGCTTGTGGCGGTGGACGAGAAGAACGATGATGAGGACCAGAACGGCCAGCACGGCGAGCACGCCGAGCCAGATGCCCCAGACGTCGAGCGTCCGCACGGCGGCAAACTCAACGCTGTCGCCGCTCGTGGGGAAGGTGATGTAGCTGCCCATCGTGCCGCAGTCGGCCTCCTGCCAGCTGCCGCTGTTTTCGCGCACGTAGATGCGCAGCTCCTTTTGCCCGTCGGGCGGGAGATAGCGCACAGTGTGCGTGTCCTGACCGTCATCGGCGAGCTCGATTTGCCACTGCTCGAGCACTTCGGCGTTGGCGACCATCGAGGGCATTTCACCGCGGCTGAGGCAGGAGAAGTAGCCTTTCACGCGGTCGAGCACGGTGCCGGACTGCACATCGAACGCCGCGGGCGTGAGCGGCTGGGCGGTCACGGTGATGGCGTCGCCGTCATTGTAGTTGCCCTCGATCAGAATGACGGCCTGTCCGCTTTCGCGCGTTTGCTCGGAGGCGAGGCCGGGGGTGTAGGCCTCGTAAACGGCGGTGACGGTGGCGTCAAAGTGCAGGTTTGCGAAGTCGGTGCGGTCCCAGTGGACGTGATAGCCGCTCTTGGCGGGCGGCTCGGGGATGTCGCTCTCGTCGATGGAGTCGCCGTAGTTAAAGGTGCGGCTGAGCACGGTCTTGTCGTCGGCGACAAATTTGAGCGTGAAGGATTTCATGCTCTCGGGCAGGTCGCTGAGGGCGAGCAGCTCAGAATAGCTGATGGGCTCGGCGCGACCGACATAGCCCTGACGGTTGATGCCGGGAAGATCATCGGACACATAGTAGTTGTACGTGAACGTGCCCGTGTCGCTGCCGGAGATCGCTCCCTGATACTGCTGGCAGTCGGTGATGCTGACGAGCGAGTAGTTCCAGCTCACGGTGCTTTTGCTGCCGTCGACGCTTTCCTGCACGCCGCTGCCGACAATGCCGCCGACATATTTCTTGCCGCTGAGCGTGCACTTGGCAAAGCTGCCGTGCACCGTCGCGCCGGTGAGACCGGCGATGCCGCCGGTGTAGCTGCCGTTTTCATTCGTGACGGAGCAGGAGGACGTTTCGCACGCGGTCAGGTAGCCGAGGTCCATGCGGCCAACGATGCCGCCGACATAGCTGCGCTTGCCGGTCACATCGCCATTGTTGACGCAGCTTTGGATGATGGACTTGTATTCATACTGCTTGCGGTAGAGATTGGAAAGATGCTCCGAAACATCGTCTTCGGGATCGAGCGAGTACTCAATGGCCATGGAACCCGCGATGCCGCCGGTGTTGACGTCGCCGTACACCGAGCCGCTGTTGCGGCTGAGCGACACCTTGCCGAGCGTGACTGCGTCGATATCGACGGAGGACGTGTCGGAGATGATATCTGACGAGCCGCTGTCTGACAGGGCACCGAGCACGGTGGAGGAAATCTCGTTGAACTTGTTGCTGATGGCGCGGATGTCATTTGTCAGCGTGCCGACAGTGCCGCTGGCGGCGCTGTTGAGCATCGTGACCTGACTGCTCAGACCGTTGATCGAAGAGGTCAGCCCGCCCAGATCCGGCGCGGCGACGATCTGTGTCGAGCCGGTGATGACGCCCGAGGCGCTGCCATCGTGGTTTACGTCTGCGCCTGCTGCGCTGCCGCCCCAGATGGTAGTGCTGTGGCCGCTGTCGGAATGTTCGTGGTCCACGCCAGCGGCCGTCCCCTTGCCGCCGCTGATTGAAGTATCGGAGGAATGGGAACCGTCGCCGGAGACGGCGCTGTCAATGCTGGCATTCAGGCGGATGTTGTCCAGTTCGTTGACCGCGTTGTCCACATAGCCGGACATGCTGTTCAGGCGTGAGGCAATCTCGTTTGAGCCGCCTTCGGCGTGATTGGCTGCCGTGTTGATAAGACCGTTGAGCTCGCCGAACTGCGTTTTAAGCCGCTGCAGCAGTCCTTCGGAGACCTCCATGCGGATATAGGGCTCCATCTGACCAATGATGCCGCCGACGTCCTTGCGCCCGCAGACCGCGCCCTCGTTGCTGCACGCAAGGATCTGGCCGCTGCTGCGGCCGACCACGCCGCCGACATTGTAGCCGATGTGCTGGTAGCCGATGGCGGCGTAGTTCGTGCTCGACGCGATCGCGCCGGAGGAATAGCCCGCGATGCCGCCGGTGTCGGTGGCGATGTTGAGCGTGTCGAGCCGGGAGAGGCTGGAAAGGTCAAGCGAGAAATCGAGGCTCAGATCGCTCAGGTCGATGCTGGGGTCGGTGCTTTCGATGTTCACATATGCGCGGCCGCGGCAGGAGACGATGGAGCCGAGGTTCTCGCCTACGATGCCGCCGGTCATGTTCTGACCGAAGATCGCGCCTGAGGCGCCGCACGCGCGCACAATGCCCGTGGCGAGATTGCGGCCCGCGATGCCGCCGACGCTGCGTTTGCCGGAAACACTGCCGTTGAACGTGCAGTTTTCGATCGTGCCGTGGTTTTCGCCCACGATGCCGCCGACATTTTCACTGTCGCCGGACGGGGTGATGGTACCCTCGACATTCAGGCTTTTGATGACGGCGTCCTTTTGCAGCACGCCGAAAAGACCGGCGGGGGAGACGCTCTGCGTGATGGAAAGGCCGCTGATGGTGTGGCCGTTGCCGTTAAACGTGCCGCCGAACGTCGGGATCGGGAGGTTGTCGTCGCTTTCAAGCACAATGTCGTTGTCGAGCACGACGGTTTTACCGCGCGACCAGGAGTCGAGCGTGCAGGAATGCGCGAGGGATTGTAAGTCTTCTGCGCTCTTGATGTGGATGGAGCCGTCCCCGTCCGCGAGGACCTGCGTGACGGGGAGAAGCGAGATGAGCAGCAGGCACGAGAGTGCAAGCGCGCAGAAGCGATAGAAATGATTAGTCTTCTTCATCGTCGTCTTGCTCCTCATTTGCAGATCCGGAGATCAGATTCAGGTCGATGTCGCCCTCGACCGTGGCGTGCATGATGCCATGCACCGTACCGTTGATGTTGCCGCGCACCATGCCGTTGACGGAAACCTTGCCGTGGGTCGACTTCTTTTCCGTGATGGACGGGACGGAGAACGACGTTTTGTCGACGATGCCGCTGCCGATGAGCAGGATCTGCGGCAGGGCGAACATGACCATGATGATGGAAATGACCGTGCCGCGGCCAAGGCTCTCGCCGATGCCCGCGATGACGGGCTCCGACGTCATGCTGCCGATCAAAAAGCCGCAGATCGAGAGGATCGAGCCGGAGGTGATGATCGTCGGGAAGGCGAAGTTCAGCGTTTCGATGATGGCGTCGTGGTGGGACATCGTGTTCTTCATCTCCTGATAGCGGTTGGCGATGACGATGGCATAGTCGATATTCGCGCCCATCTGGATGGAGGAAACGATCAGATATCCTAAGAAGAAAATGTACTTGCCCGTGATGGTCGGGAACGAGAAGTTGAGCCAGATGCAGCCCTGAATCACGAGGATCAGCAGCATCGGCATACCAACGGAGTTGAACGTGAAGAGCAGCACCAGCATCACGACGAGCACCGACACGATGCTGACGACCTTGTTATCCACGGCGAAGGACTTTTCAAATTCGTATTCGTTCGTCGATTCGCCCGCGAGGTAGACATTGTCGTCGGGATAGTACTTTTCGGCGATCTCAAGGATCTTGTCGGTGAAGGCGTAGGTCTCGTCGCCGCTCTCGGGCAGCGTGAGGTAGATGAGCATGCGGTCGTAATCCGTGCCCTGCAGCTGCGCCTTGGCGCTGTTCATCTGGACTTCGGCGTCCTGGAGCATCTGCGTCTGGTCGTCGCTCAGCGTGACGACGCCGGCGTCGATCTGCTCGCAGACGAAGAGGAGCATGTCGATGAGCGGCACCTTATAGGTGGCAAGGTTGCCCGCGAGCTTGCTGTATTCCGACTGCTGGGCGGCATAGGCCGCGTAGACGACCTGCGCGGCCTCGTAGTCAAGGCCAGCGAGCTCGGCGAACTGGCGCGGCGTCAGCTTGTCGGCCAGCATGTAGCCGTCCAGCGCTTCAATGTTGGTAAGTCCCATCGTGGAGTCGACCTCGTCGTACTGCGCGAGCTCGTCCAGAATGGCGGACTGTTTGTCGTAGTCACCCGTGGGGACGATGAGCGCGAGCATGTTTTTCGAGGTGAAATTATCCTCGATCATCTGCTCGGCAAACTGCGTCTCATTCTGCTTGGGGGCGGAGATGAGACCGTAGCCGTAGGCGTAGGGGCAGTTGGAGGAGAAATGGTAGCCGACGACGGCCAGCGCCACGAAGACGATGGGGATGATGTAGCGCGTGGCATAGTCGAACTTGCCGACAAACGGGATCTTCGGCACAAAGCTGCGGTGCTGCGTGCGGTCGATCAGCGGGCCGAAGAGCATCAGAAGGCCCGGCATGACGATGAACGCCGCGAGCAGCGCGAACATGATCGACTTGATAAGGCACAGCGCCATATCGGGGCCGAGCTTGAACTGCATGAAGAGCATCGCGACAAGACCGCCGATGGTCGTGAGGCTGCTCGCGCCGATCTCGGGGATGGATTTGCTCAGCGCGA
The DNA here is from genome assembly GCA_963623615.1 of Oscillibacter sp. ER4. GTDB lineage: Bacteria > Bacillota > Clostridia > Oscillospirales > Oscillospiraceae > Hominicoprocola. The sequence continues at coordinate 7,002 of CAVFND010000045.1, forward strand.
CGATGACGGCCTCGCGCAGCGGCAGCAGCCGGTGCTCCTCCTTAAATCGGTTGCAGAAGATGATGGCGTAGTCGATGGAGAGCGCCAATTGCAAAATACTCGTGACCGAGTTTGAAATGAACGAAATTTTACCCATCAGGAAGTTCGTCCCCTGATTCAAAACAAGGGCGACCACGAACGTCAGGATGAGCACCGGCACCTCGCCGTAGGTCTCGGACGTGAAGAGCAGCACGATCACGATAACGATGGAGACATACACCATGATGACGCTGATCTCGTGGTCGATGGTCTCCTGCTGCGTGTTGCCAAGGTCGGTGTCGACATACAGGTCGTAGTCGGAGAGATATTCCTTCACGGCCTCGAGCGAGTCGAGGCAGGCCTCGTCGTCCTCACTGTAGGCAAAGGTGATGGAGTAGAGCGCGGAGAGGTTATTATAATGTGCGGTGGTCTCGTCGTAGTCCACGCTCTGCACGCCCTTGATCTCCTTGATCTTGGGCTCGAGCGCGGCGGCCTGCTCGGGCGTGATGTTGGCCATCATGACCTCGGCCGTGCCATAGGTCGTGAACTGCTCGTCCATGATGTCGAGCGCCTGCTTTGTCTCGGAATCGGACGGCAGGTAATACGTCAGGTCGCTCTCGACCTGGACCCAGTTGCGGGAAAAGGCGGAGAACACGAGCAGAATGATCGTGAGCAGAAAGATGAGATTTCGCTTGTCAACGATGACGGCTGCCAGCTTTTCCATAAAGTTGGAGCTAGTCTCCCTGGTTTCGTTACTCATGGCGGTACGCATTGCCTCCTTTCTCGTGGGTGGATCTTCGTTTCTTCATGCGCTCAAGGCCGCTTTTGATCGGCGGCTCGGGTGGGGCGAGTTGCACCACATCGCCGAGTGAGCAGTCGAGTTGGCGGCAGATGCGCACGAGCACCTCGAGCGAGACGAACTCATTTTTCGAGAGCTTGGCGAGCGTGTTGGAACTGATGCCGACCTCGCGCGCAAATTCCGTCTTGTTTAAGCCCTTATCGATGAGCAGCTTAAAAAGGTTGTTGTAGGTAACATACATGGTGGTACCTCCTGTTCAGTCGTCAACATTATACGGAAATATCCGAAAGAAGCAAGATTAAATTTGCGAAAGCAGATATTTTTTGAACAAATCTGGCGAAGTGACAGAAAGGTGCACGCAGGTGAACATGCGCAGACCCTTTTGAAGCGGGAATTTTGTTGATTGACTAAAGGAAACGATGGGAAAGGGGGACGAAGCGCCGGAGAGCTGCAAAAAGGCGGCTTGACTTTTGCGCCGCCATTTGCTATGTTTCAGTTAGATATGACTAACTAATACAAAATAGATGAGAATCGGAACGAGAGCATGGCGAGACAGGGCAGAACGCAGTCAACAGATATTTTTTAGAATAGGAGACTTGGCTATGAAAATTTTAGTATTCGGCGCGGGCGTGCTCGGCTGCAATCTGGCGCGAAATTTCTTCCGCGCGGGAAAGGATGTCACCCTGCTGGCGCGGGGAGACTGGGGCGAGAGCATCCGGAAAAACGGCCTTCGGATCAAGGATAAGTTTTCGCCCCGCATGTCCGTCAGCCGCATTCCGGTCGTGGCGGAGCTGAAAGCGGAGGACAAGTACGATGTGATCTTCGTCGTCCTGCGCTATACGCAGCTCGATTCGATCCTGGATATCCTGCGGGCGAATCCGACAAAGAACATCGTCTTCGTAGGCAACAACGTGCGCGCAAGCGCGCTGAGCGCGTCGCTGCCGGAGAAAAATGTGATGTTCGCTTTTGTGTCCTCGGCGGGCCATCGGGAGCGTGAGTACGTGGCGTCCGTCGACCTCAAGAAGATCACGATCGGCCAGGTCGCGGGCGCGCCGTCGAACGAGCAGCTCATCGGGCAGATCTTTGACGGCACGAAATATAAGGTGGCCTACGAGCCGAACATGGGGGACTACCTTCTCTGCCACGCAGCGTTCGTGCTGCCGGCAGCGTTCGCGTGCTATAAGGTCGACGGCGACCTCAAAAAGCTCAAGGGCAACGCGGCCTATTTAAGCCGCTTGATCGACGCCAATATCGAGGGCTACCGCGCCATCAAAAACGCCGGACACGAAATTCTGCCCAAGGACGACGCGGAGCTTGAGGGCGCGGCGTACCGCAAGACCTGCCTGCGCTTTTTCAAACTCATGTGCGCGACGAGCCTCGGAAAGATTTGCGCGTCCGACCACGCCATGAACGCGACCGACGAAATGAGCGCGCTGAACCGCGACTTGAAGGCCTTCTTCGACGAGCACGGCGCGAAATATCCGGTATGGCAGGAACTTGAGCAGGAAGCCGCAAAATATTTGAAGTAAGTGGGGCGACGAAACGCCCTTTGGGCAGGTGATCGACCGATGGAAAACCCCTATGAAGCAGCAGAGCATATCCTGCGATCCGGAGAGGACGCGGACCCGTCCGGCGGATTTACGAGCATCGAGTTGTACGGCGCATCTGCCCGCGAGGACGCCGCCGCGGACGGCGTCAGCAGCCGCTTCCATCTGGAAAATGAGAGCGGCACCGGCGATATCACATTGTATCGAGTGTTCCCCGGCATCGAGTTGGTCTACAACGATATGCACATGGCCTACTGCAACAAAAACCAGCATCCGGCGCCCCACGTCATGGAGATCAACTACTGCAAAGAGGGACGGTGCGAGTGCCTGTTCGGCGGAAACCAATACTGCTATATGTCCGCCGG
>CAVFND010000046.1:0-9635 GCA_963623615.1 Oscillibacter sp. ER4
ACCGTCCCCTCGCGCTCCACACACCCGAGGTCAAGGGCAACGGCGGCAGCATTGCCGACCTTGTGGACATTGAGATCGAGGACGGCGAGCTCTGCCCGCGCTACACCGCGCGCATGGTGAAAAACGTCAAGATCGCACCGTCCCCGCGCTGGATGCGTGAGAGACTGCGCAACAGCGGCGTGCGCCCCATCAACAATATCGTCGATATCACGAACTACGTCATGCTCGAATATGGCCAGCCGATGCACGCCTTCGACTTCAGCTGCGTCGAGGGCGGCCACATCATCGTGCGCACCGCGCGCGAGGGCGAGACCATCCAGACGCTCGACGGCAACGAGCGCAAGCTGACGCCGAACATGCTCTGCATCTGCGACGAGCACAAGCCCGTCTGCGTCGCGGGCGTCATGGGCGGCGCGAACAGCGAGATCGTCGGCGATACGGCGATGGTGCTCTTCGAATCCGCCAACTTCAACGGTGTTTCCGTGCGCCGCACGGCCAGTGCCCTCGGTATGCGCACCGACGCCTCCTCCCGCTATGAAAAGGGCCTCGACATGATGAACACCATCAAGGCCGTCGAGCGCGCCTGCGAGCTCGTGGAGCTGCTCGGCTGCGGCGAGGTCGTCGACGGCGTGATGGACGTGGTCGCCAAGGAAAAGGCCCCCACGGTCGTCAAGCTCGAGCCCGACAAGATCAACGCCCTGCTCGGCACAGAACTCAGTGAGGACCTCATGCGCGAAATTCTCGCCTCCCTCGGCTTCATCTTAAATGGCGATGACATCTACGTGCCGTCCTGGCGCGGCGATGTCGAGCATTACAGCGACATTGCCGAAGAGGTCGCGCGCTTCTATGGCTACAATAAAATTCCCTGCACGCTCATGCGCGGCGAGACCACGCGCGGCGGATTTTCCGAGCAGCAGCGCTTCGACCGCGCCATCGGCGGTGCCGTGCGCGCGCTGGGCTACGATGAGATCATCACGTACTCGTTCATCAGCCCGACGTACTATGACAAAATTCGCATGCCGAAGGACTCCCCGCTGCGCAACTCCCTTAAGATTTTGAACCCGCTGGGCGAGGACACCTCCATCATGCGCACAACGATCCTGCCGAGCATGCTCGAGATCATCTCCCGCAACCACAGCTACCGCAATAAGTCCGCCCGCCTCTACGAGCTCGGCAAAATTTACCTGCCGCGCGAGGACGGCCTGGCCGACGAGCCGAAGTACCTCTCCCTTGGCGCTTACGGCGACGGCGTGGACTTCTTCTCTTTCAAGGGCGGCATCGAGACGCTGCTGCACGAGCTGCGCATCACGGACGTCAAGTACGTCGCCTGCACCGACAACGCCTCCTACCATCCCGGCCGCTGCGCGAAAGTGTACGCGGGCGAGACATACCTTGGTGTGTTCGGTCAGATCCACCCGCTCGTCGCGGCGAACTACGGCATGGACACCGAGGTCTACACCGCCGAGCTGAGCTTCGACGCGATGTATGAAAAGCGCGGCGACATCCCCGTCTACCAGCCGCTGCCGAAGTTCCCCGCCGTCACACGCGATATCGCGGTCGTGTGCGACGAGGCTGTCACGGTCGGCGCGCTCGAAGAGAGCATCCGCCGCGGCGCGAAGGGTCTTCTCAAGGATGTGTCGCTGTTCGACATTTACCGCGGCCCCGGCGTGGCCATCGGCAAGAAGAGCGTGGCGTTCAACCTCGTCCTGCGCGCGGATGACCGCAGCCTGACCGGCGAAGAGGCGGACGAGGACGTCCGGTCCATTCTCGCCGCGCTCAAGGCCGACCACAACGCGGTGCTCCGTTGAGAATTCCTTAAGGAAACATTACGATTTGGTTACAGTTGACAGCGCTCCCTTTACTTTTTAAAATTGCGTTGCTATACTGTGTGCATGGAAAGGAGGGACTCTCCCAATGGAAGAATTTACCCGAAAGTTTAATGTTGCGCAGGAAAAGGACGCCGAGATCCGTCACATCCTGACTACCGTCTATGCCGCGCTGGAGGACAAGGGCTACAACCCCATCAACCAGATCGTGGGCTACATCCTGTCGGAGGACCCCACCTATATCACGAACCATAACAACGCCCGCACGCTGATCCGCAAGCTGGATCGCGACGAGTTGCTGCAAACGCTCGTGCGCAGCTACCTCGGAAAATAAGCGAAAATCACCAAAATAACGACCCTCGGAGACCGTGAACGCGGCCTCCGAGGGTTTGTTGCATTTTTTCGCTCCGCTTTTATTGACAAGGGGGGCAAAAAATGCTATACTGCAAAAAGTTACAAAACGGTTACAAAGTTACAAATTGGTTACAAGGACAGGAGTGAGTCAGATGGCAGAAGCTACGGAAGGTCTCGTTTACCGCGGACACCCGCTGCGCCGTGTGGATAACCTCATCTACTACGGCTCGATGGCGGACAAATATATCGTGATGATGCAGGTGCTGGATACCGCGCCGCTCAAGGACATCACGCTTGCAAAGCGCGTTTCCATTCAGTTGCAGATGACGGACGCAAGCCTGCGTTCCCGCGACCGTGTGGTGCGCTCGACGGAAAAGTCGAGCCTCGGCGAGGCGATGGAATTCGCCTCCATCTGGCTTGAGCGCGCGCTGAGCGGCAAGATGTAAATAGCCGCCGCGCAGCCCCCTGATATTATTCACGAAAGGATGACTCAGCTATGAGAAACCATTCACGATGCTTATCGTTCCTGCTTTCGGGCATTCTCTCCGTCAGCCTGCTCGCGCCGCTCTCTTCGGCGCAGGCCGCTTACGACGGTTCGATCCGCAACCTCGTTGACCGCGTGACGGTGCTGACGGAATCCGTTCAGACCGAGAGCGCGAACGAAGAAGAGCTCGCCAAGCTCGATGAGATGCAGGCAGAGCTTGAAGACAAGGCCGACGCCAAGGAAGACGTGAGCGAGACCGAGACCGTCTCCATGGTCGTCACGGGCGGCACGATCAACGTGCGCACGGGCCCCAGCACGAATTACGACAAGATCACGCAGGTGGTCAGCGGCAAGCAGGTCACCGTCGTCGGTGAATCGAACGGCTGGTATCAGGTCACGTTCGACGCCACGACCGGCTGGCTGCTCGGTGAATATCTGCGCGATCCTGCCGACCTCGACGGCACGGTGGGCGCGAAGATCGTCTCCATGGCGATGCCCTTCCTCGGCACGCGCTACCGCTCCGGCGGCGCGTCCCCCAGCGGCTTTGACTGCTCGGGCTTTACGATGTATCTCTACGCGCAGCTCGGCTATTCTCTGCCGCACTCGGCGACCGCTCAGTATAAGAACTGCGGCTACGCCGTCGCCAAGGCCGATTTGCAGCCCGGCGATCTGGTGTTCTTCTCGGATTCCTCCCACGCCATCGGCCACGTCGGCATCTACATCGGCAACGGTCAGATCATCCACGCGCGTTACAGCGTCGGCAAGATCACGGTCGACAGCCTGTCCGCGAGCTACTATGCTTCCCGCTACGTCGGCGCGAAGCGCATCGCGTAAAAGTACATAAAAAAAGCGGAACAGCTTGAGGCTGTTCCGCTTTTTTATTTCATCAAAAAGCAGCGAAGCTGCTTCTTGATGAGAGGGCTTCATGAAATGGCGCTCACCATGCCATTTCATGCAAAGTGTCGCTGCGGACGCGCGGGCCGTCCTCCGCGACGGATCAAAATACTTTGCCGCCTGTGGGCGGCAAATGAAGTCGATTGACCGTTCGCCTTGCTTTGCGCGGATAGTGCGAGCTGTTACTCAACAGTTGTTTCGGTGTCGGTTTCCTCGGCCTTCTCCGCCTCGGCGGATAGAATCGCTTCTGCTTCGGCCTTGGCTTCGGCGAGGACTTTTTTCTCACTCTTTGTTTTGAGCTGCTTTTCGTCGAACTGTGCCCACAAGTCCGGGCGGCGCAACATTGTGCGCTTGTAGCTCTCCTTTTTGCGCCATTTGGCCACGTTTTCGTGGTGGCCGGAGAGCAGCACGTCCGGCACGCGGCGGCCATGCCACTCGTCGGGGCGGGAATACTGCGGATACTCCAAAAGCCCTGCCCAGTGCGACTCCTCTGTGAAGCACTCCTCTTCGGGCAGCACCCCAGGCACCATGCGGCAGATGGCGTCCGTCACAGCCATGGCGGGAATTTCGCCGCCTGTGACGACGAAGTCGCCCATCGAGAGCTCTTCGTCCACGCACTCGTCGATAAAGCGCTGGTCGATGCCCTCGTAGTGGCCGCAGACCAAGATAAGATGGTCGTGATTCTCTTTCAGCTCACGCGCCACGCTCTGCGTGAACGTGCGTCCGCAGGGGGAGAGGTAGATCGTGTGCCCGCGGCTGCCCGCCTCCTCGCACACATGCGCCCAGCAGCGGTATAAGGGGTCGGCCTGCATCACTGCGCCGCGTCCGCCGCCGTAGGGATAGTCGTCGACCTGCATCTGCTTGTTCGTCGTGTAGTTACGGATCTGGTGCGTCTTGATCGTGATGTAGCCGCGCTCCTGTGCGCGCCCAAGGATGCTGACGTTCATCATCGCGTCGACCGAGGCAGGGAAGAGCGTCAAAATATCAATCCTCATCGGTCTCTAACCCCTCGATCATGTGCACGCTGATCGCGCGCGCTTCCTCGTCGATGCCCGTGATGAAGATATCCTTCACCGCGGGAATGAGATAGGTCTTCTCCTCGCCCTTGACCTTGTAGAGCTTGTGGGCAGGGTAGGAGAGCACGTCCACTACCGTGCCGATATACGTGTGGGGGAAGTAGTTGTAGACGTTCATGCCGATGATCTCGGCATCGAAATGTTCGCCGGGCTTGAGCTGCACGTCGTTGCGGCGGATGGAGAGCACCTTGCGCTTGAGCGCGGCGGCGGCGTCCATGTCGTCGACCTCCGGCAGCTTCATGAGCACCATGTCGCCCTGCACGCGCTTGCTTGTCGGGCGAAAGGGCTCGCCATCCATGTAGAATGTCTTGAACCCGCACAGAAGCTCGGGACTCACGTCCCAGGGCTGCACCTTGACCTCGCCGCGCACGCCGTGCGTGTTCACAATCTGGCCGACCTCGATATATTCGGGGCGCTCGCTCGGCCGCGGCGCGCCCTTTTTGGAAAAGAGACCCATTGTCATGCTCCTTTGTTTTATTCTATCCATCCAGTATAGCGGAATCGGCGGGGGATGGCAAGAATAAAAAACGTTCCCGAGAGCTTCTCGGGAACGTTTTTTGTAGTTCAATCTACGATGTCGACAGACACCTTTACGCCGGTGCGCTGAGCATAGGAACGGACGACCGTGCGGATCTCCTTGGCAATGCGGCCCTGACGGCCGATGATCTTGCCCATATCGTCAGGTGCGACGCGCAGCTCCAGCGTAAGCTCGTCCGCACCCTGCTTCTCCGTGACGGTGACGTCATCGGGATGCTCAACAAGGCTGCGGGCGATGTAGAGCAGCAAGTCTTTCATTTCTTGCACCCCGGGTCTTACAGCGCGTTGACTTTCTTCAGCAGCGCACGGACTGTGTCGGTGGGCTGAGCGCCGGTCTTGATCCACTCCTGAGCGCGCTCGGCGTCGATCTTGATCTCGGCGGGGGAGACGCAGGGGTTGTAGGTGCCGATCTCTTCGATGAAGCGGCCGTCGCGGGGATAACGGGAATCAGCGACGACAACACGATAGAAAGGAGCCTTCTTGGCGCCCATTCTGCGCAGACGAATTTTAACCATGGTTACTACCTCCAAAAATAATGTAAATGATTTTGTATTATGATGAAATGCTTGTGCACTTATCAACGGAAATTACTTGAAGCGTTTCTTGCGCCCGAAGCCGCGCATCCGGCCGCCGCCGAAGCCGCCCATGCCCTTTGACATCTTACCGCCGCGCGTGACCTGCTTGATCATGCTCTGCATCATCTCGAACTGCTTGAGCAGGCGGTTGACGTCTACGACCTCGAGTCCGCAGCCGGCGGCGATGCGCTTTTTGCGGCTGGCGCCGAGCACCGCGGGATTCTCGCGCTCATAGGGCGTCATCGAGAGGATGATCGCCTCGGTGTGCGCCATCATCTTGGGGTCGAGCTCGGCGTTTGCCATCTGCTTGCCGAGCTGGCCGGGCATCATGCCCGCGAGCTGTTCAAAGCTGCCCATGCTCTTGAGCTGGACGAGCTGATCGTAATAATCAGAGAGGGTGAAGCGGTTCTTTTTGAGCTTTTCTTCGAGCTTTTTCGCTTTCTCCTCGTCGATGCTCTGCTCGGCGCGCTCGATGAACGACAGCACGTCGCCCATGCCGAGGATGCGCTGTGCCATGCGGTCGGGGTGGAAGGGCTCGATCATGTCGAGCTTTTCGCCCGTGCCCATGAATTTGATGGGCTTGCCGGTCGCCGCGCGGATCGAGAGGGCCGCGCCGCCGCGGGCGTCGCCGTCGAGCTTCGTGAGCACGACGCCGTCGATGCCGAGCGCCTCGTCAAAGGCGGCGGCGGCGTTCACAGCGTCCTGACCGGTCATCGCGTCGACAACGAGCAGGATCTCGGTCGGTTTGACAGCCGCCTTGATGCGCTTGAGCTCGTCCATCAGCGCCTCGTCGATGTGCAGGCGGCCTGCGGTATCGAGGAGGACCATGTCGTTGCCGTGGTCACCGGCGTATTTAACAGCCCCCTGTGCGATCTGAACGGGGTCGATCTGACCCATTTCAAAAACGGGGATATTTAATTGCTTGCCGACGACCTGTAACTGCGTGATGGCCGCGGGACGGTACACGTCGCACGCGGTGAGCAGCGGGCGGTGGCCCTGCTTGCGGAAGTAGCCCGCGAGCTTGGCGACATTCGTCGTCTTACCGGCGCCCTGTAAGCCGACCATCATGACGACCGTCGGCGGCTTGGAGGCAAACGTCAGCTTCGCGTTGGCGCCGCCCATGAGCGCGGTGAGCTCTTCGCTGACGATCTTGATGACCTGCTGGGCAGGCGTCAGGCTGTCGAGCACCTCGGCGCCGACGGCGCGCTCGGACACGGTTTTGACAAAGTCCTTGACGACCTTGTAGCTCACGTCTGCCTCGAGCAGTGCCAGGCGCACCTCGCGCATTGCGAGCTTGATATCCTCTTCGCTCAGGCGGCCCTTGCCGCGCAGGTGTTTGAATGTGGCGTTGAGCTTTTCGCTCAGTCCTTCAAATGCCATGGATGTATTACTCCTTGAGTGCCGCCGCCTCGGCCTCGATCACGCCGGCAAGCTCTTCGAGCTGGCGGTCTTCATACCGGCGGAAGTTGAGCTGCTTGACCTGCTCGGCCGCGTCCGTGATCTTTTCCACGTGGGGCTGAAGCTGCATGAAGCGCTTGATGAGCCCCGTCTTGTCTTCGATCTCGGTCATGTAGTTCTCTGCGCGCACGATGACGTCGCGCACGCCCTGACGGGAGATGCCATAATTCTCGGCGATCTCGGAGAGCGACAGGTCTTCATTGTAGTAGAGATCGTAGAATTCCTTCTGGCGGTCGGTGAGAAGCTCCCCATAAAAGTCGAAGAGCATCGTCATACGAAAGGTCTGGTTTTTCACGGGAAGTTCCTCCTTAGTGCAGATTCTTGTGTAAAGTTTTAAGCCTTTACAACACAAATCAGTTTACATGATTTTATCAAAAATGTCAAGGAAAAATCGCAAGAAAAACGTCATGCGAGCAGAAAATTCTTCCGTTTTTGCGCCGGAAAGTGCGGCGTAAGCAGAAAAGAGTGGAATTGTTCACAGTTTCGTGGTATCCTACCATTAAAATCTGAAAAAATGACCACAGGAGGAATCCGTGATGGAACCGGTCAGACTTGAGATCGCACCCGAGGTGGACCTCGACTATGTGCGCTCGGATAAATTCAAGACGGGGACGCTGAGCGTGCAGCTCATCACGCCGCTCGACGAAAAGACGGCAAGTTTTGGCGCGCTTCTGCCGAGCGTGCTGCGCCGCGGCACGATGTCGCACCCCGATATGCGCTCGCTTTCCACCGCGCTCGACCTGCTCTACGGCTCGTCCATCGGCTGCACGGTGCGCAAAAAGGGCGAGAACCAGTGCATCGGCTTTGCCGCGAGCTTCATCGACGAGGCATTCGTTCCGGGTGGGGAAAAGCTGCTCGAGCCGATGTGCGACCTCTTGGGCGAGCTGCTGCTTGACCCCGTGACGCGCAACGGCCGCTTTTTGAACGACTATGTCGAAAGCGAAAAGCAGAACCTCATCGACGCCATCCGCGGCATCATCAACGACAAGCGCGACTACGCCGATTTGCGGCTGCTTCAAGAAATGTGCCGCGGCGAGCTCTACGGGGTGGACAAGTTCGGCTCCATCGCGCGCGTCGAGAAGATCACGAACCAGACGCTTTTCCGCTATTATCAGGAGCTGCTCTCCACCGCGCACTTAGAGCTCTTCTACTGCGGCAGCGCCGAGCGTGAGCGCGTGGAGGAGGCCATCTCCCGCGCGTTTGCGCCGCTCCAGCGCGGGCGCGTCGTGCCGCCGGTCATCGCGGAGAAGAAAAACGCACCGGAAACGCCGCACGAGATCACCGAGCGCATGGACGTGACGCAGGGCAAACTCTCGATGGGCTGGCGCGCGTCGACGAACGACGCGCCCGCGATGATGCTGGCGAACCTGATTTTCGGCGGGTACAGCAACTCCAAGCTCTTTTTGAACGTGCGCGAAAAGCTGTCCCTCTGCTACTACGCTTCGTCCTCCTATCACCGCTCCAAGGGCATCGTGACGGTCTCGTCCGGCATCGAGTGTAAGGACGTGGAGACTGCCAAACGCGAAATTCTCGCCCAGCTTGCAAGCGTGCAGCGCGGCGAGTTTGAGGACTGGGAGGTCGAGGGCGCACGTGCGTGCCTGATCGCCTCGCTCGAATCGCGCGGCGACAGCGCAGGCCGCATGGAGGAAAACGCCCTTGGTCAGGCGGCCACGGGCATCCGCGAGACGGCGGATGAGCTCATCGCGGCGCTGCGCGCCGTGACGAACGAGCGCATCGCCGAGGCCGCGCAGAGCCTGACGCTCGACACGGTGTATTTCCTGACAGGGGAGGACAGCAGGGATGAATGAGAAAAGCTACCCCCGCATCGGGGAAACGGTTCTGGAAAAGACGCTGCCGAACGGCTTGAAGATCTTCATCGTTCCCAAGCCCCAGCACCGCAAAAAATACGCCTTTTTCGCCACGCGCTACGGCGGAATGGATATGCAGTTCATCCGAAACGGCGAAAAGTGCGGCACCCCCGCGGGCATCGCGCACTATTTGGAGCACAAGATGTTCGACACGAAGGACGGCAACGCCCTGCAGGTGCTCTCGCAGAATGGCGCGGAGCCGAACGCCTTTACCTCCAACGCGATGACGGGCTATTACTTTGACTGTACCGAGCATTTTGAAGAAAACCTGCGCATCCTGCTCTCGTTTGTGTCGGTCCCGTACTTTACGGACGAAAGCGTAGAGAAAGAGCGCGGCATCATCTCTCAGGAAATTCGCATGGTCGAGGATTCGCCCGACTGGCAGGTCTACGAAAGGCTTCTTGCCTGCCTGTACCGCTCGTCGCCCGCGCGCGTGCCCATCGCCGGCACGGTCGAAAGCATCGCGGGCATCACGGCGGAGACACTATACGACTGCCACCATGCGTTCTATTGCCCGTCCAACATGGCGCTGTGCGTCGTCGGCAACGTCAATCCCCACGCGG
>CAVFND010000047.1:0-9583 GCA_963623615.1 Oscillibacter sp. ER4
TTGGCGAGGACGGCGAGAAGGAACAGACCGTCGATATTTACTACCGCTTTGTGGGCAAAATCGACTGATAACCAAAAACGTATCCTTTTCTCGGGGAAAGGGGTGCCACGCAGCCGGAGCTCTCTAAGCTCATCGAACTAAGCAAACTCTATAACGTCTCCGTCGACGAACTGCTCAGTCCGGAGCACGCCAAACCCGAACAGGATAGCGCCAAAGCGTCAGTTCAAAGCAACGCCGAAACAGCTCCCGCGAAAAGCAGGGCTTTCGCGATCTCTGCATACAACACAAGAAGATCGTCTCCGGTGCGGTCATAGCGCTCGCCGCGCTCATCGCCGTCGGTGTGCATTACAACAACCGCATCAACGCGCTCAGCACGCAAGTAAATGACCTTCGCAGCCAGCTCTACAACGTGCAGAATAACCTCTCGAACCAGATCGCGGGCATCAGCAACAACGTCTCGGACATTTTAGAGCGCGAGTCGAGCCTCATCTCGCAGTACAGCTATGAGGTCAAACACGTCGACCTCAAGAAGCAGGAGTGCACGCTCGCCTTTTCGCTGCTGCCGAAGGCGCTCGACGAGGAAACGATCGTCAGCATTGGCTTGACCGATCAATGCAATTACTCGCCTCTGGACAGTTATCGGCAGGGCTACTCCGTCGGTTTTACGCAGGATGGCTTCGGGTATCTGCGCGGCGACGTGACGCTGCCGCTGAGCGATGAACTCGGCATCAGTGTTTACTTCAAACGCCATGGCGAGACGCAGTCGGAAGAGCTCGACATGATCAGCAACCTCAAGTCCCGCTATCAGCCGCAGCTCAGCGATTTTCTCGTCCCCATCTCCTACGTGCGCCAGTCGGGCGGCGAATGGCAGTATAAGTTCACGCCGGATGCCGCCACCTCCTCGCTCGGTACCTTCTCGCTCGGCGCGCTGTCCGATGCGCCCATCCGCAGCGCTCGTCTTGAATATAAGCGCGCGAATCAGCTGCTCAAGCGCGTGCCGCTCGAAGCGTCGTACAGCGACGGCAGCGCCGTCACCTACGTCGGCGACGACACAGCCGAAGCCAAAGCCGTTCCGGAGGGGGTGTCGTATTACGACCTCTCCTATGCCTCCAGCAGCGAACCGGAGGCCTTCACGCTCCCGCTCGTCTGCGAGCTTGTCATCAACCTCGCGGATGACACTGTACTGCGCGTCCGCCTCTTTCAGGTGCGCGCCATCGCAGGCGGCGACAGCTACGAGGAGACGAATTACCGCGACCAGAGCCTCAGCGAGCCGCTCCCCTTCATCGTCGAATATCCCGACGAGAAAAACTGAGCGTTTTCTCAAAAATGCAGAAAAAAGCAGCTCTGCCGTAGCAGAGCTGCTTTTGTGATTGAACTTAGTTCAGGCCGAACTTCTTGTTGAACTTGGCAACGCGGCCGCCGGTATCGACCAGCTTCTGCTTGCCGGTGAAGAAGGGGTGACACTTTGAGCACACTTCCACCTTGATGTTCGCCTTGGTGGAACCTGTCTCAATCACATTACCGCAGGCGCAAGTAATAGTAGTCTGCTGATAATTGGGATGGATTCCTTCCTTCATTGCTCGTGTTCACCTCTTTCTGATCCAAATGTACTTTTCTAAAAAAGCCATATAGGATATTACCACGCTTTGTGTCAAATTGCAAGAAAAATTTTTGATTCTCCCAGTTCTTTTCTCTCCCTTATCGTTTTTTCCAATTTTGCCGTCACTTTTTCAACGTTTGTTATGCAAATCCTCTTTACTTCTGCCGTTTCCGGTCGTATAATGGCGCTTGCGCGCTTCGCGCATGGATGATCAGAAGTAAAGGAACATCAGAACTATGTCGAAAAAACATTTCCTGCGGGGATTTCGCGACGGCATCCCCATTGGGCTTGGTTATTTTGCTGTCAGCTTCGGCATCGGCATCAGCGCGCACAGCGCGCACCTGAGTATTTTTCAGGGCTTTTTGCTAAGCTTTTTGAACAACGCCTCATCGGGCGAATACGGCGGCATCACCATCATCGCCGCCGACTCCGGCCTTTTGGCCATGGCGCTGATGATGCTGGTCGTCAACGCGCGCTATCTTCTGATGAGCTGCGCACTCAGCCAGCGCCTGTCGCCCGACACACCGCTTCCCTGGCGGCTTCTCATCGCCTATGATCTGACAGACGAGATCTTCGGCCTCGCCATCGCACAGCCGGGCTATCTTGAGGTGTGGTACTACTTCGGCTCCATGTGCGCGGCCATACCGGGGTGGAGCATCGGCACCGTGCTCGGCGTGCTGATGGGAAATCTCATGCCCGTGTGGGCCGTCAGCGGCTGCTCTGTGATGCTGTTCGGCATGTTTCTTGCCATCATCATCCCCGTCGGCAAGCACAACCGCATCGTGCTCGGCTTTATCGGCCTGAGCTTCCTCTGCTCGTTCCTCGCAAGCGTTCTGCCGCTCACGCGCGAGCTGTCCGAGGGCATGCGCATCCTGATTTTGACCATCGTGATCTCCGCTGCCGCCGCTATTCTGTTCCCGCACAAGGAGGATGATCTCGTCGCATGAAAACGTATTTATATCTTTTCGTCATGGCGGCCACGACGTATCTCATCCGCGTCCTGCCGCTCACGTTGATCCGCAGGCCGATCCAGAATCCCTTCCTGCGCTCGTTCCTCTTCTACGTGCCCTACGTCACGCTCGCGGTAATGACGTTCCCCGCCATCATGAACGCCACGCAGTCGCCCATCGCGGGCGCGGCGGCCATGGTCATCGGCATCGCCGCCGCCTGGTGCGGCCTGGGCCTCCTCCCCGTCTCGCTCATCTGCTGCGCGACAGTGCTGATCTTGGAGCATTTTATTGTGTGAGCGAATCTTATGATAAACGCCCTCCGAGGATTTTCCTCGGAGAGCGTTTTTATGTAATTACAACACCTTTTCCTCACCAACCGTGAAGAAGTACAGCACCTTTTCCCTGACCTTTTTCCCCATCACGCGCGTGAGCGCCATGGAGTAGGCTTCGAGCTGAGGGCGGTAGTGCTCGGCGCGCTCTTCGATCTGCGAGCGAACGATGCGGTCGGTCTTGAAGTCCACGACCACAAGCTCGCCCTCTTCTTCGAAAAAGCAGTCGACCACGCCTTGCAAGAGCACCGAGTCGTCCGCGTCCAGCGTGGAAAAATCGCGCACCGGCCGCAACAGCGAGAAACGGTATTCTCGCCGTACCGTCTGCGCATTTTTGCGAATACGCGCGGCAAGGTCGCTCTGCAAAAATCGGACGATCGCGCACACATCGACGGCGTTCGCCTGCTCGTCCGTCAGCTTGCGCTGCGCGCGCAGCTTTTCGATCTGCTCGCGCACGCTCTGCTCGTTAGGCTCACAGAAGAAGTCAAGATCCTGCATCACAAGATGCAGCGCCGTGCCCCGTTCCGCGCCTGTGAGGGCCGCTTCACCTGCAAGGAATTTTGGTTTACATAGACTGCGCAGCCGCGGAGGCAGCGTCGTGTTCTCGCTGATCTCCTCGTCCAGCGCGCGGCCCTTGAGCTGCGTGGCCGTCAGCTTGGCGGGAAAGGCTGTCTGCCCCGCGTAGGGGTAGCGGTACGACAACGCGGTGAAATCCACCGGAAGCTCGTCCTTCGGCGGCGCAGTCTCCACCGGCGTATCATTGAGCCGCTGCTGCGGCGTCACAAAGCTCAAGGCGTCGTGCACGCGCACCGTCCACGGCGTTTCATCGGCGTAGAATCGGCCCTCGCCGTTCTGCCCCGCAAGCTCACGCAGAGGCGCCGCCTCGCTGCGCTGCAAAAGCGGCAGCATGATCCAGTCGCCCATGCACTTGCCGCTGTCCACAGCCTCGGGCAGCACGGGACAGTCGCTCAGCGCCAGGAGGTCGGCGACGCGGCTTTTCGCGTTCGCCTGCGTATGTACCATGACGAGCTTTTCCTTCGCGCGTGTCATCGCAACGTACAGCACGCGCAGCTCTTCGGCCTTTGCCTCGCGGCGCAGCGTGCGCTCGAGCGCCTGCCGCGCGACCGTCGGGTACTGGATGCGCCTTTGCGTGTCCACGCACACCGGCCCCAGTCCAAGCTGCGGATGCACGAGCACCGAGCTCAAAAAGTCCATGTTGCTGAAGCGCCGCGCGAGGTCCGAGACGATCACGACCGGAAATTCGAGGCCCTTTGACTTGTGGATCGACATGATGCGAACGCCTGATGATGTATGCGCGGTCTGCATCGAACCCGCCTCGCCCTCGGCAAGCTGCTCGCGCAGCGTGCGCACAAAATCAAAAAGTCCCTGCCGCCCCGAGCGCGCATAGTCCTCGCTGAGCTCCAAAAATGCGAGCAGATTTTCCTTGCGCTCCGCCCCGCGGCGCATCGCTCCGAAGATGCCCAGCACGTTGCACCGGCGGTAAATTTCGCTCAGCAGCTCACGCACGCTCAGGTGCGCCGCGCTGTTGCGCAAAGTGTCCAGTGTATTGAGAAATTCTCTGCTGTGGATATCCTCGCTCAAAAGCAGTGCATCATAAAAGTCGCCCGTTTTCTGCCGCGCGCGGATCTCCGCGAGCTCGTCGGGCGTGAAGCCGAAGAGCGGAGAGCGCAGCACGGCGATGAGCGGCACGTCCTGGCGCGGGTTGTCGATGACCTGCAAAAACGCAAACAGCACCGAGATCTCCATCGAGGCGAAAAAGTCCTCGCCCGCGTCGGCGGCACAGTGGAGGCCGCGCGCCTCCAGCGCGCGGCGATAGTCCAAAAGGCGCGTGCTCGGCGAGCGCATCAATATGACGATGTCCTCCTCGCGCACGGGCCGCAGCCCTTTGGTTTTGTCATCCTGTACAGGAAATTTGCTTGCCAGCATATTGCTGATATGGTCCGCGACAAATTCGGCCTCGGCTTCGCTCGCGCGCACGCGCTGCTCGCCCGTCTGCGTCGGCAGGTCGAGCAGATGGAATTCCGCGCCGCACGCGCTCGATTCGACGTAATTCGCGCCGAGGCGCAGCATTTCGTCCTCGCCATAGTCGAGCTCGCCCATTTCCTCGGAAAGAATATTGCAGAAGATGAAATTCGTCGCGTCCAGCACCTCTTTGCGCGAGCGGAAGTTGCGCGAGAGCAGCAGCTTCGCGCTGTCGTGCTCCTCCGCATCCTCAAGCGGTGGCCAGGTGTTGTAATGCTGCAAAAAGATGCGCGGGTCAGCCAGACGAAAGCGGTAAATGCTCTGCTTGACGTCGCCGACGGTGAAAAGGTTTTCTCCTTTACGAGAGATCGCATCAAAGATGCGGTTCTGCACCTCGTTGGTGTCCTGATACTCGTCCACCATGATCTCGCGGTAGCGCGCGCTGACGGTGCGCGCTAGCTCTGTCGGCGCGCCGTCCTCTCCGATGAGAAGGCGGATGGCCTCGTGTTCCTGATCGGAAAAGTCGGCGGAATTCCGCCGCCGCTTTTCATCGTTGTACCGGCGGGTAAAATCCGCCGTCAGGTCGATGAGCGCGAGCATCGCGCTCGCCATCGTGCACAGGTCCTCCACCGCCTCGTCGGACGAAGCGGAAAAAATCTCCGCAAAGCCTTTGACGGTGTCCTTGCAGTTATCCCACAGGCTCTTCATGCGCACTTTCATCTCGCCGCCGTCGCTGTCCTTCACCGCGGCAAGACGCGGGAACGCGATGGTCACGCCGCGCGCGGCGTCCCAGCCCTCCGCGATCTTCCCCTCCAGCGCTTCAAGCTGGTAGGAGGCGTCGAGGAACGCGGGCGCGTACTTCCGATTCAGCGCGTCATTCTCGCACATCTCCTGCGCCGCGCGCTGCAGGAGATTCTTGCAGTGGCGCGCCTTGCGCCGCACCTCATTGAGCAAAATTTTGCCGTAGGGCGTATCCTCGATCCTGTCCGGCACAGCGCGCCAGAACGCGCGCTGCGCCTCGAGCCATTTGGCCTCATACGGCTGCGCCTGCAATTTTGCGTGCAGCTCGAGCACCAGGTCCTCAAGCGCGCTGTCGTCGCGTCCCGCGCCGAGCGTGTCGGCGAGCAGCGTGCCGCCGGTCGTCAGGTGGTCGTAAAAATCGTCCAGCGTGCGCGCAAGCACTTGCTCGCGCAGCACCTGCGCCTCGTTCTCGTCCAGCACGCGGAAATCGGGCCGCAGCGCGTGCCCGCGCGCGTCTTCGCCGAGCAGGTGGCAGTTTTCGCGCAGAAGCGCGGTGCAGAACGCGTCCACCGTCTTGATGTCCGCACGGTAGACGCGCAGCATCTGCTGGCGCAGGTGGTAATTGCCGGGGTCGCGCTCCATGCGCTCGGTGAGCGCCTTGGCGATCTTGCCGCGCAGCTCGCTCGCCGCGGCGCGCGTGTAGGTGATGATGAGGAAATCGTCGAGGTTCGCACCCTCGCGCTCCACGTAGGAAAAGAGCCGCTCAACAAGCACCTTTGTCTTGCCCGAGCCCGCCGCCGCAGAGACGAGCAGGCTGCGCTCGCGGCTGTCCACCGCCGCTTGCTGTTCATTTGTCAGCTTCTCAGCCATTTTTGCGCGCCCCCTCTCCGTTCACCTCGTCGATGTACTGCCAGAATTCGTCGTTTTTCGTCGCTTTGATGTATTCCATGCGGTCGCTGCCGCAGCCGTTTTCAAAATGGCATGCGCTCGCAAACTCGCAGTATGTACAGGCCGACTGCTGCGGCGTGCGTGCGTAGGGGTCGGCGTCGATGTTGCCCGCGAAGACCTCCTGTGTGATCTCGTGCAGGATGTGGTCGACGTATTTTGAGAGCTTTCCGAGCTGTTCTGCGCTCGCCAAACTCCCCGTCACCGCGCCGTCCTTTTTCACCGCGATGGGCAGATAGCACGGCGATTCGAGCGCGCTGTGCTCCATCGCCTGCAAGACTGCCGGGTCCTCGAGCACCATGCCGCTGCGGCGCAGCTCCTTTTTGAGCGCTTTTTCGATCTTTTCGGGCTCCGTGTCGCGCGCGCAGCGCAGCATCGGCTCGCGCGCGGGCGTGTAGAGAACGCCCGCGGGGACGATCTCGTGCCCGCCGAAGAGCGTCCGCCCCTCCTCCTTGAGCGTGAAGAGGTAGAGCAGCATCTGAAGCCCCAGCCCGTAGCGCAGCTCGGCGAAGTCAAAGCTCTTCTTGCCCGTCTTGTAGTCCACGACGCGCAGATACAGCTTCCCGCCGTGCAGCCAGCCGTCCACGCGGTCGACCTTGCCGACGACGCGCGCTGTGCCGTTTTCCTCGCGGATCGTGATGGCGGGCAGCTGCCCGTCCGCGCCGAACGTGAGCTCAAACGCCAACGGCTCGAAGTCGGAGCTTTTCAGCTCCTCGCTCACCTCGTCCATGATGCGTTCGACGGCCGCACACAGGCGGTTGAAAAGATAGCGGAAGCGCGCGCTTTTCTCCTGCAAGTCCGGCAGCACGCGGTCGATGTATTCCTCGATCGACGCGCGCACGAGCGCGTGCAGCTTGTCCTTTGACAGTTCATGCAGCCCGCCGCATTCCTTCGCCTGCCGCAGCGTGTGCTCCATCACGTCGTGCACGAACGTTCCGATCTGCGGCGCATCAAAGCCCGCGCCCGTGCGCTCTTTGGCTTTCAGTCCGTAGCGCATGAAGTAGGCAAAATGGCAGGACCTCGCCATGTCCATGCGCGAGGCGGACAGCGTCACCGCGCCGCCGTAGAGCGCGCGCACAGCGTCGCGCGACAGACGCCCGCGCGCATAGCGCGAGGCGTCCTTCATCGCGGCAAGCGCGCTCTCCGCGTCGCCCTGTCCCTCAAAATACTGCCACAGCGCGCCGCCGATGTGCTCGCCCGCATACTCGAGCGCCGTCGCTCTTGCTGACAGGCGGTATTCCTTGTCAGCACTCTCTGTTTCGATGGAAATCGATAGCAGCAGTCGTGCGATGCGCCCGATAACGAACGACGGCCGCTTCTCCGCACCCTTTCCGTCCGAAACGGGGTAGGACACCGTCAGCTTCTCTGTCGGCTGGGCCAGTGCGGCGTAAAGATTCTGTATTTCCAGATGAAACTGCTCCATCCCGTGCGGCGCGAGGAATATCTGCTGCCGCTCGAGCGCCTCGCGGTCCTCGTCACGCAGCACACCGCCGCGGTTCTCCGCCGCGGGCAGCACGCCGTCGTTCGCGCCGAGCAGGAACAGTGCGCGCACCGTGTGGCGGTCGTTTCGCGTCATCTCGCACAGGTTCACCGCGTCGAGCGTCACGGGGATCGTGCCCACGCTGTACTGCGTCAGCACAAGACGCATCAGGCTCGCAAACTCCTCAGCGTCGAGCGTCGCGTCGCCCAGAATTTCCACAAACTGGTCGAGCACACTGCAAAGGATACTCCACAGCTGCGCCGTCTCCTCGGCGCGCTGGGCCTCGCCCGCGGCGAAAAGCTGCTCGGTCTGCGCCTGCAGGGCCTCCGGCAGATTGATCTCTTCCAAGTAGTCATACAGCGCGCGCACCTTTTGCTCGGCCGCGCCGCTGCCGCCCACGCCTTTTTTGAGGCGCGCAAACGGCCCCTGCACACGCTCGCGCAAGCGGTTGACCGTTGCAAGGCGAGCCCTCGCCTCGTCCGTCCGTTCCTCGCCGTAGCCGTCGGGATGCGCCGTCCACGGCGTTTCGCGCGTCCACATTGCGCCGCGGATTTCCCACTTGAGCGCGTAATTTTCCAGAATATCGCACTCCGCCATGCTGAGACCGGCAAGGCCGGTCTTGAGGCAGCGGAACACGTCTTCATACTCAAAGCCGCCGCTCGCGGCGTCCAACGCGCTGAGCAGCAGCGTCAGCACGGGGCTTTTCAAAATGTCGCTGCGGTGGGCATAATAGAGCGGGATGCCGTACCGGGCAAACACGCTCTCGATCGCGCCCGCGTAGGAGTCGAGATCGCGCGCCGTGACGGTGATCTCGCGGTAGCGGTAGCCCTGCTCACGCACGAGCTTCAAGATCTGCGACGCGACCCACTCGCACTCGCTATACGCGCTGCCTGCCTCGTAGAGCGTGACGGCGTCGGTCGGCTGGATGTACTCATCCGCCGCGCCGAAAAAGCAGCGCTCGATGTGGTCGAGCGCGCCGCGCACCTCGCCCTGCGGGAGAATTTCTTCTTCGCATGAAACGCCCGCGTCGCGCGCAAGCGCGTACAGCCGCTCGCGCACGCGCAGACTCTCGGAAAAGAGCTCGCGGTCCTGCGTGTCGCCAAGGAGCGTGACGGTCACACTCTTCGCGCGCCGCAGCAGGATGCGCAGAATGCTCAGCTCTCGTCCCGTAAAATATGAAAATCCGTCGAGAAAGACTTCTTTATTGTCGATATACCCCGACGCTTCGAGTTTTTCCTCCAGCTTTTCGAGCGCGCCGCGCGCGTCATGTCCCGGCGCGTGGAGCTTGCTGAGGTAAATGCCGTAGATGAGCGAAAGGTCGCGCAGCTTGTCGCCGCTCTCGCCTTCGATCTGCGCTACGCTCTCGGACAGCTGCTCGGGCGAGATGGCGTAGGCCTGCAATTCCTCCATCACGGCGAGCAGACTCTCCAAAAACGCCGCGCGCTGCGATGGGCGCTTGTAGACCTTGAGCGTCGGCGCAAGCTCTGTGAGCGTGCGCTGGAGCGTCAGCAGCTTTCCGCCATTGTCGAGCGTCACGTCCGCGCTGCCGCCGCAG
>CAVFND010000048.1:0-9545 GCA_963623615.1 Oscillibacter sp. ER4
TCCCGGGGCTGGAGCTTGCAATGACCTCCAACGAGCTGCTCGAAGGCTGCAATCACCTCTACCGCTCTATCGTCATCATCGGCGGCGGCATCATCGGCGTCGAATTTGCCACCTTTTACGCCGACCTCGGCTGCGAGGTGACGGTCATCGAGGGCATGGACCGTCTGCTCCCCAACATGGACAAGGAGCTCGGCCAGAATCTCGCGCTGATCCTCAAAAAGCAGGGCGTGAAGGTCTTCACGAACGCGATGGTCCAGAGCGTCGAGAAGTCCGGCGAGGCCGTCGTCGTCAACTTCACCTGCAAGGAAAAGGGCGAGACCGTCTCCGGCGAGGCCGTGCTCTGCGCCATCGGCCGCCGCCCGTACTGCGACGGTCTGTTCGCGGATGGCCTCAGCGTCGAAATGAACCGCCGCAGCATCGCCGTGAATGAGCGCTATGAGACGAGCATCCCTCACATCTACGCCATCGGCGACGTGTCGGCCAAGATCCAGCTCGCCCACGTCGCGACCGCGCAGGGCATCGCCTGCGTCGATCTGCTCTGCGGAAAGGAAAATCATACGTCCATGTCTGTCGTGCCGAGCTGCATCTACTGCCGTCCGGAAATTGCGGTCGTCGGCATGACCGAGGCTGAGGCAAAAGAGGCAGGCATCGCCGCCAAGGTCGGCAAGCACGTCATGTTCGACAACGCCAAGACGCTCATCGCCGACCCGGGCCGCTGCTTTATGAAGTTCGTCGCAAACGCCGAAACTCGCGAGCTTCTCGGCGCGCAGCTCATGTGCGAGCATTCGAGCGACATGATCGGCGGCGTCTCGCAGGCGCTCGCCAACCACATGACGGTCGATCAGTTCCTGCTGGCCATGCGCCCGCACCCCTCGTTTGAAGAGGCAATGACCGCCGCGCTCGAGGACCTTGCGCATAAGCTCGGCTGAGCGGCATCCGCATTTCATTTTCCACACAGCTTGGAAAAGAACCAGGGCGTAAACTTTTACAACAGAAAAGCCGTCCGGTCGATGACCGGACGGCTTTTTACCTGTTTTTCTTACAGCTCGATACGGCTGCCCTTGCCGCTCTTTTCCGCGGCGGTCAGCAGCGCCGCGGCGCTCGCGATATCCTGAAGGGCGATGCCCGTGGAGTCGAAAACGGTGATCTCGTCCGCGCCCCTGCGGCCGGGCTTCGTCCCCGCGATGACATCGCCGATCTCGGCGGCAATGGCGGAGAGGGAGCCATCCTTGTGCGGGATCTCGCACTCGCCGACGGACAGGCACTGCGCCTCGTCATCGGCAAAGGCCTTGGCCGTGCGGAAGATCTTGCTCTCGATCTCCTGCTTGCCGGACATGTCCGCGCCCACGCAGCTGATGTGCGTGCCCGGGCGCACCCACTCCGCGCGCAGGAACGGCTCGCGCGCGGGCGTGGCGGTCAGGATGATATCGCTCGCCTTGGCGGCGGTCTCGATATCGCTGGCCTCGATCTTCGCGGTCAGCGCCTTCCCGCTGTCCGATAAGAGCTTTTTCACCTCTTCGGTGACGGCGGGAAGCACGCTCGCCGCCTTTTGGGCGTTGTGGGGATTGACAAGGTAGACCTGCTCGAGCTGCGGCATCAAATAGAGCGTGCAGGCGACGAGGTACGGCGCGAGCGCGCCGCTGCCCGCCATCGTGAGCACCCTGGAGTCCGGACGGGCGAGGTACTTGGCGCCGATTGCGCCCGCCGCGCCGGTGCGGAAGTGCGTGATGGGGCCGGCATTCAAAAGCGCCTTCGGCACGCCGGTCCTGAGGTCGAAGAGAAGCGACGTACCGTACAGCGCGGGAAGACCCTTGTCGGGGTTCGCGCCGAACCACGACACGACCTTGAGTCCGTAGAAACCCAGCCCATCGAGGTTGCCGGACTTGATGTCAAGGTCAGCCTCACCCGGGATAAAATCATGGCACACGATCGGCCAGGTCTCGGCCTGCCCACGGCTCTTTTCAAGGTACGCCTGCTCCACGGCGTCGATGGCCATGGGGACGGTCAGCAGGGATTCGATGTCTTCGCCATTGAGGACGGTCATTTTGCTCATCATGGAAGCGTCCCCCTTATTTGAGCGTCGCGGCAAACTTCGTCACCGCGGCAAGGCCGTCTTTGAGCGTGTTGACATCGCAGGCGTATCCGACGCGCATGCTGTGAGGCTGCTCGAAGCAGTCGCCCGGCGTGACGAACGCGCCGGTCTCGTGGTACATGCGCTTGCAGAACTCGTAGGAGGGGATATCAAAATCGTAGTAGACGAGCGCGGTCGTGCCGGCTTTGGGCTTGGTGTAGAAGAAGTGCGGGTTCTCCTTGATCCAGTCATCGAGGATGGCAAGGTTCTCGCGCACAATGCCGCGGTTGCGGCGCAGCATCACATCGCTGTGGCGCAGGGCGATGGAGGCGATCTCATCGTCGAACATGCCGCAGCTGATCAAATTATAGTCGCGGTGCGACAGGAACGCCTTGCGCGCCTCCTCGTCGTGCGTCGCGATCCAGCCCATGCGAAGACCCGCGAGCGAAAACACCTTGGACATGCTGCTGACGGAGATGCCCTTTTCGTACAGGTCGACGATGGACTCGCACCACTCGTCCTCCTGCGTCAGGTGGCGGTAGACCTCGTCGCAGAGGATGTACGCGCCCACGCCGCGGGCGATCTCCACGATGCTCTCAAGCAGTTCCTTGCTCATCAGCGCGCCGGTGGGGTTGTTGGGGTTGTTGATGCAGATCATCTTCGTCTCGGGCGTGACGAGGCTCTTGAGCTCGTTTAAGTCGGGCAGGTAGTCGTTCTCCTGCTTTAAGTGCATGATGGCGACATCCGCGCCGATGGACTCGGGGATGGAGTAGAGCTGCTGATAGGTCGGCATGATGCTGACCACGCGCTCGCCCGCGGAGATCAGCGAGCAGAACACGTGGTGGTTCGCGCCCGCCGCGCCGTGCGTGAGCACGACCTCATCGGCCTTGATCGTGCGATAGAGTTTCGAAATGCCGCCGCGCAGCGCCTCGCTGCCCCAGATATCGCCATAGGTCAGGCGGCGTGAGCAGAAGTCCTTCAAAAAGTCCTCCTTGTTCTCGCCCGTGAGCTCGAAGAGCTCGTCGAGCGAAACGGAGTCGACGCAGGTCTCGGCGATGTTGTAGAGTGCGCCCACCTCGTACTCGTTCATCCATTCTTCCACAGCAAAGGGCTTGATGTTCATGTTGTTCTCCTTTCTCTATAAAAAGTAACGGCACCCACGACCCAGCCTTATCCGACGTTTCGGAATACCTACGGCTCAGTCATGGATGCCTTTTCTCCCCGGCCGGTGCCAAAGGAGGCATTGATGATGAAATTGATTGTATTATAATGCATTTTTATAGAATGTCAAGCGGAAAAGCGTAAATTTATCGATGCCTCCCGCTCAAAATATTCAGTCTTCGCGCGCCGTCCCACTGCGGGTGCGTCGGGGCTTTCACTTGCCCTTTCGCGTTCAGACTGCTATACTGGGGAAAAACAACGAAAGAGAGAACGATCATGCCGAATTTTGATCCGTTTACTTACCGATATTCCTCCCGCCGCAACGTGGTCTATGCCAAAAACGGCGTGTGCTGCACGTCCGTGCCGCTCGGCGCGCAGATCGGCCTCGACGTGCTGAAAAATGGCGGCAGCGCCGTCGACGCTGCCGTGGCCATGGCGGGCGCGATGCCGCTGCTCGAGCCGACGAGCAACGGCCTTGGCTCCGACTGCTTCGCGCTCGTGTGGATCGAGCGCGCAAAAAAGCTCTACGGTCTGAACGCGAGCGGCGTTGCGCCGATGGCGCTGAGCGCGGACGAGGTCCGCGCCAAGGGCTTTTCCGAGATTCCCGAGGAGGGATGGCTCCCCACGATGGTCCCGGGCGCGCCCGCGGGCTGGGCGGCGCTCAATGAGCGCTTTGGCACAAAGCCCCTCTCCGAGCTCTTCGCCCCCGCCATTTCCTACGCCGAAAACGGCTACGCCGTGCCCGTGAACGTCGGCAGGCTCTGGGCGCGCGACAGCAGGCGCATCGCCAGAGTCATGGCGCAGGACCCCGCCCCCTATGAATACTGGTGGAAGTGCTTCATGAAGCCGGACGGCTCGCCGTATCGCGCGGGAGATGTCTTCCGCTTTCCCGCCTACGCCGACACGCTGCGCTCCCTCGCCGCGACGAATTGCGTGAGCTACTATCGCGGTGAGCTGATGGAAAAGATCGTCGCCCATTCGCGCGCCACGGGCGGCTACTTCTGCGAGGACGACTTCAAAACCTATCACCCCGACTGGGTCGAGCCCATCACGCAGGACTACCGCGGCTACACCGTCTGCGAGATCCCGCCCAACGGCCACGGCATCACGGTCCTGATGGCGCTCGGCATGCTCAGCGGCCTGACGCTGCCCGAGCAGCGCGAGGATGCGGACTACTATCACAAGGTCATGGAGGCCATCAAACTCGCCTTTTCCGACACGAAGACCTACGTTGCCGACCCCAGATGCATGAAAACGAAGGTCAGCGAGCTGCTCTCGCCCGACTACCTCGCCGCCCGCCGCGCGCTCATCACGGATAAAGCACTCGAACCCAAGGCGGGCGACCCGCACTGCGGCGGCACGATCTACCTCTGCACCGCGGACAGCGAGGGCAACATGGTCTCGCTCATCCAGAGCAATTACTGCGGCTTCGGCGCGGGCATCGCCATCCCCGGCACGGGCATCTCGCTCCAGGACCGCGGCGCGAACTTCTCGCTCGACCCCAAGAGCGACAACTGTCTCGCGGGCGGAAAAAAGTCCTATCACACGATCATCCCCGGCTTTCTGCTCAAGGGCGGCGAGGCCGTCGGCCCGTTCGGCGTGATGGGCGCGTTCATGCAGCCGCAGGGACAGGTCGAGGTGCTGACGAACACCATCGACTACGCCATGAACCCGCAGGAGGCGCTTGACGCGCCGCGCATTCAGTGGATCGGCGGCAAAAAGCTCCAGATTGAGCGCGAGGCGGGCAGCGAAATCGCCGAGCAGCTGCGTCAAATGGGGCACGAGGTCGAGATCGTCGACGACCGCACGGCCATGGGCCGCGGCGAGATCATCTGGAAGTGTGAAAACGGCGTCTACGCCGCGGGCACCGAACCGAGATGCGACGGCACGGTCGCGAGCTGGTAACATAAAGAGCAAAAGAGGCTTCCCGAAAACAACGGCGCATATGAGCAGCTATCCTTGCAATAAATGGCGTGGGCCAGCCGAACTTTTCTTGCAGAACAGCAGGCAATCCGGTGAGTACCCACACTGAAAAACAGAGCGTTCCGGCTGACCGCCGAAACGCCCTGTTTTTATTTTTGGGGATCGTCCCACGCCCTGTTGCACTCAATCGTTCCCTTTACCCGAAACGCGGAAATACAGCCCGACAGCCAGCAGCAGAGACAGCCCATCCGCCACAGGCTGCGCCCAGATCAGTCCTGCTTCGTGGAAGATCGCACCGAGAATGAACATAGCCGGAATGTAAATAAGCCCCTGACGGGAGATATTGACGATCAGGGATTCCGTTGCCGCGCCGCGCGCTTGCAGCGCGTTGGTCAGCACATAGAATACGCCAAACAGGAAGCTGGTGCAAAGGAGAATATGAGCAAAGGAAACGCCGTAGTCATACGCCGCCGCATCCGTGAGGAATACTCTGACGATCTGTCCGGTAAAAAGGTAGCAGAGCAGTGTCAATACGGTACTGAGGGAAAAGGCAAATATCAGCGAGAATTTGAGGGCGCTTCTGTACCGCTCCCGGTTTTTCGCGCCGACACAATAACCCAGCAGCGGCTGAACGCCCTGCCCCAGTCCGATGCAGACCATGCCGGTCATCATTGTGACCTTCATGGCAACGCCCACACCGGCTACCGCCATATCGCCGTACTTTGCCATCTGACTGTTCATGAGGATGCTGGAAAGGCTCATCAGAAGATTTCCCAAAGCGGCGGGAATGCCGATCGCCAGAACGCCGGAGGCGACCTTTTCCTTCACAGTAAAATCTTTAAGGCGGATGCTGAGAGAGGATGATCCTTTCAGGAAATAGCCGATGTAATATCCCGCACCCACCACATTTCCAATGACGGTCGCAATGGCTGCGCCGGCAATATTCCAGTGGAGCGCAAGGATCATGATCGGGTCAAGAATCACATTCAAGAGATTCCCCAAAAGCTGACCCATCATCGCCTTTCCGGACTGTCCCTCGGCGCGGATGACATTGGAGTAGCAGTTGGCGATCAGAACAAACGGACCGGAGCAGCTCACGATCGTCAGATAGGTTCTCGCATAATCCCACGTTTCCGCGCTTGCGCCGATCAGGGCAAGGATCTGATCCATGAAGATCAGAAATAATGCGGATATGAGGACGCCCACCCCCACACAGCACCACATGCAGAACGAGCAGGCTTTTGATTTTATGGATGTCCATGGCTGCAACAAGTGCACGACTTGGTTTATGCAAAGAATCAATCGCTATTTGCCGCATGCGCGGTGTCTGGGGCGGAGGAAGGCCGCTGCATATCCATGTTATTTTACGTTGTTTATAGGGGAAAATCCGCTGTTTCCGACCCTATATCGCACATAAATCCATCCTATCCATCAGCAATGACAAACAAAAAAGGAAAAGGGTATGTACCGTAACGGTACATACCCTTTTTGCCGGCAGCCCCTGTCCGGCAACTGCCATAGTATTTGTTTCTCAAAGCATGTTTCATGGACGGCTTCCCGACGGGAAGCCTCTTCTTTTGCATATTTTGTTAAATTAAACCTTGGCCTCGCTGTTGTGCTTGCTGGCGACGTAGCTCTTCATCGAGTTCACAACGATGGTCGCGCCGAGCACGATGAGCAGCACC
The DNA here is from genome assembly GCA_963623615.1 of Oscillibacter sp. ER4. Classification (GTDB taxonomy): domain Bacteria; phylum Bacillota; class Clostridia; order Oscillospirales; family Oscillospiraceae; genus Hominicoprocola. Next base: position 6,841 of record CAVFND010000048.1, read on the forward strand.
GCGATGATGAGCTGTAAGCCGTTGGCGATGAACACCGCGCCCCAGGTCGTCTCGCCCGCGGGGACCGTGACGGCGGCGGCGTTCTGGATGGCGCGCACCATGGCCAGCAGGCGCTGGACAAGCGCCGTGAACGTGACGCAGAGCATGATGATGAGCGGCGGGAAGAGCATCTTGTTGCTGCGGCCCGTGACCTTTAGGAAGACGCACAGCGTGATGAGCACGAGCGCGGAGAGCAGCTGGTTGGCAGAACCGAACAGCGGCCAGATGTTGGAGTAGCCGATCTTCGTGAGCACGTAGCCGAGCACGAGCGTCAGCACGGTGGAGAAATACGTGTTGCACAGGAGCTTGCGCCACGGCTCGGCGTGCGCCATGTCGTCCACGCTGAAAAGCTCCTGGAAGCTCATGCGCGCGATACGCGGGACCGCGTCAAGGGTCGTGAGCGCGAGGGCGGAGACGCACATCGTCATAAAGACCGTGGCGGCATAGGCCGGCACGCCGAACATCTCAAAGAAGCCTGCGACGCCACGGCTGAAGATCTGGAATGGGGTACCGGCGGCAGGGGTGCCGTCCGCCGCAGCAGCCGCACCGGCCACGCAAAGCGCGAGCACGGCAAGAAGGCTCTCGAGGATCATCGCGCCGTAGCCAACCTTGAGCATATCCTTCTCATTTTCGACCGTCTTGGACGACGTACCGGATGAGACGAGGCTGTGGAAGCCGGACACCGCGCCGCAGGCGACGGTGACAAACAGGATGGGGAACAGGGTGCCGAGGCTCTCATTGTTGAAGCCCGTGAAGACGGGGAGGTTCATCGTCGGGTGCGCGACGAGAAGGCCGACGACCGCACCCGCGATCATGCAGATGAACATGAAGGTGGTCATATAGTCACGCGGCTGCTTCAAAAGCCACATCGGAAGAACGGCGGCGAAGAAGATATAGACAAACGTGATGTAGCTCCAGGTCGTCTTGTCAAGAAGGAGCGGGCAGTTCATGCCGACGGTAAATGAGGCGACGATGCACACGATGCCGAGCACGGCCTCCTTCCAGCCCGACAGGTTCAGCTTCTTCTGCACAAGGCCGAAGACGACGGCGAACACCATGAACATGATGGACACCATACCGGCGGCGCCGTTGGTCTGCGCAGAGTCGGCAAGCTGCGTCACGCCGTCGACCACGGTGTAGGCATTGAAGGTGCCCGCGACCATGTCGGCAAACGCCGCAATGATGATCAGACAGAACAGCCAGCAAAACAGCAGAAACAGCTTGCGGCCGAGCTTGCCGATGTACTTTTCAATGAGCATGCCCATGGACTTGCCGTCGTTTTTGACGGAGGCATACAGTGCGCCGAAGTCCGTCACAGCGCCGAAGAAGACGCCGCCGATGAGCACCCACAGCAGCACCGGCAGCCAGCCGAACACGGCGGCCTGGATCGCGCCGGTAACAGGGCCCGCGCCCGCGATGGAGGAAAACTGGTGGCTGAAGACGGTCCAGCCGTTTGTGGGGACAAAGTCCTTGCCGTCGTTATACTTGACGGCAGGCGTCTGCGCTTTGGGGTCGATGCCCCAGGTCTTGGCGAGCCAGCGGCCATAGAGTGCGTAAGCGGCGACGAGAACGACCGCCGCGATCAGCACGATGACGAGTGTGTTCATGTGATTTCCCTTTCTTTCCTAAAAAGCTGTGTTTTTCGCCAATGCCGGGAGCAAAAAGAAAAGCCCCGCCTCTGCCGCGGGTTTTCCACAACGAAAACCCATCGCAAAGACGAAGGCCAATATCGCGGCGATATCCGCCGCAGATCTCAACTTCCGCGTTACCACTTTGCTTGCCGGAATGACCGGCCGCTCGACCGCTGCCCGAATGGATCGGAGAGCGTACCCTGTTAACGGTGGGGAACCGGCTGCAATTACTCGGCATGTGCTGCCTTTCACCGCGGCTGCTCACAGGGGATGGCCTGCCCGTTCCTTGCTGCCGTTTTGCACCACCAACGGCTCTCTGAAAGCGGTGATCCGGGGAAGTCGTGTCCTGCTCAAAGCATTTGACGAATGATGTGCGTATAATAGACCCATGTTCCGCCGTTGTCAATACAGTTTTTCCTGCGCCAGGCGGATTTCGTCGAAGAAAATAGACACCCCGCCGCTTCTCCGCCGCCGCTTTAGGCAAAATGCAAATGCAAAGTATGAATAGCACCATGCCGAAGCGAAATGGAACCGCACTGCAAAGGAGTACGCCACCCACGCGGCCATTCTTTTTTTCACAGGATGGCCGCCGTCTGGAGAAACAAGTTTCCCGCTGGCAAAATAAAAAATATCCTGAAGTCTTGCGACTTCAGGATACCTTTCTGGTTGCGGAGGCAGGGCTCGAACCTGCGGCCTCCGGGTTATGAGGTTGTCTCAAGGGCAAATCGGAGTCATTTCGGCTCCGATTTGTCCTTTTTAAAGCCATTCGCTCGGCAGATTTCCCGTTGTTTCCGTCCAGACCTGCTCGCTCCAATCCTATTCTGGTTCAAAAGAGGGGCAAGCACGAGGGAGGATCGATCAGCACGGCAACTTGATTAAAATTTTTGATGTGCTGTATAGAACGATCAACCAACTTCCCTGCAATTCACGATTCAATATCGAATTATCACATTCAACGCATGGTCAACATCAGACGCCCATTCAATACCTGTTATGGAATCAATAGTTCCATTTGAGGCACACCGCAAATGCAAA
>CAVFND010000049.1:0-9529 GCA_963623615.1 Oscillibacter sp. ER4
CTCCAAGCTGTCTTCATAATAAAAGCAAAACGCCCTGTCGCGCGCGACGCCGATGCGCACGCGCTCGCCCGCCTCCGGAATCTCCGGCGGCGTGAATGCGAGCGGCGGCGCGCTCTTTGCGATTTGCAGCAGCGCGTCTAAATCGATCGTCTCCCGCGCCTTGACGGCGAGGCACTGCATCTTCTCTTTCAGATCATCCACCTCTGCCGCGGTAATGAGGCCGAGGTGACGGCTCTCGAGCGAGCAGTCGGGCATTGACGGCAGAAAGCCGCAGGCGCGCACGCCGAAGCGTTCTTCGATCGCCCGCGCGAGCGTCGGATAGCTCATCGCCGTGCAGCCGTTCAAAATGACGCCGCGGATGTGATTTTCCGGTACGAAGTGCAAAAATCCGTCGAGCACAGCCAGCACCGACAGTCCCGCACCCTTCGCGTTCAACACGAGCACAACGGGGCTCTCCGTCCGCTGCGCCACTTCAAAGGTGCTCGCGCGAGAGGAGTCGAGGCCGATGCCGTCGTAATAGCCCATCACACCCTCGATGACCGTCATGTCCTTTCCCGTGCCGTTTTGCGCAAGGAGGAAGCGCAGCATGTCATCGTCAAAAAAGAAGGGGTCTAAATTGCTGCTCTTCGCGCCGATGATCTCGCGGTGGAACATGGGGTCGATGTAATCGGGACCGCACTTCGCCGCAGCGACAGGTACGCCGGCGTCGACAAGCGCCTGTAAAATGGCGCAGGTCACCGTCGTCTTGCCGCAGCCGCTGTTCGTTCCGGCGATCAACAGTCTCGGCACCGCTTCCTGCATGGTCTCCCCTCCTTCCGCAATCTCTGTAAAGCGTTTTTGCTTGTATGCGCTACGGTACAAATTTCAATGTACTGAAGCACGGATCGTACTTCCCGCGCTCCAAGTGGTAGAGCTGCGCGATGTAGTCGCTCGTGAAAATTTCCTCCGGCGTACCGATGCGGTCGATGCGGTCGCCCGCAACGCAGACGACCGTGTCCGAAATGCGCCGCGCCAAATCAAGCTCATGGAGCGAGAGCAGCACGGCGAGGTCATTTTCGCGCACCATGCGCTTGAGAACGGACAGCAGCTCGAGCTTATAGCGGATGTCTAAAAAGCTCGTCGGCTCGTCGAGTACGATGAGCTGCGGCTGCTGGCACAGCGCCCTTGCGAGCAGAATGCGCTGGCGCTGACCGTCGCTGACGGCGGAAAACGGCGCGTCCGCGAATGCGAGCGCGTCCACCTGAGAAAGCGACTGCTCCACGATCTTCTTGTCCTCGTCCCGCAGGACGCCGAGTCTTCCCGTGTAGGGATAGCGGCCCGAGCTGACCACGTCGCGGCAGGTCATGAGCTCCGGCTCGACGCGGGCGGTCATCAAGATCGCCATGCGCCGCGCGACGTCGTTGCGGCTGCGCGAGTGCATCGTCTCGCCGTCCAGATACACTGTACCGGAAAGCTCCGGCAGCTGGCCGATGACGGTTTTCAGGATCGTTGACTTGCCCGAGCCGTTCGGCCCGATCAGCGTGACGATCTTCCCTCTCTGCACGCAGAGGGACACGTCCTCGATGAGGGGCTTGCCGTGGTAGCCGACGGATAAATTCTTTGCCTCCAAATAGCCGCTCATTCCCGCCCCGCCTTTCTGCGCACCATCATGTAGATGACGACCGGCGCACCGAACACCGCCGTGACCGAGCTGATGCTGACCTCGGTGGGCGCAAAGGCCGTGCGCGCGATCAGGTCACACGCAAGGCAGAAGATGCCCCCGCCGAGAAAGCTCGCCGGGATCAGCAAAAGCGGCTCCGCCGTCTTAAAGAGCGCCTTCATCAGGTGCGGCAGCGCAATGCCGACAAATGAGATGGGGCCCGCGAAGGCCGTCACGCAGGCGGATAACACGCTGGAGAGCAGGATGAGCGCCGCGCGGAACTCCTTGATCGGCACGCCCATGTTGTGCGCGTAGACCTCGCCGAGCTGATAGGCGCGGATCGGCTTGGAGAGGAAAAATGTCAAAATCAGCGCGATCCCGCAGACCCACGCCATCGTCGTCACGTTCTCCCACTTCATGCCGGAAAATGAGCCGTTCGACCAGTTGTGCAGGTTCACGATGTTCGAGTCGTCCGCGAACGTGACGAGAAAATCCGTCAGCGCCGAGCAGATGTAGCCGATCATCACGCCGCAGACGACGAGAAGGCTCATCTGGTTGACCCGCTGCGAGATGAGCAGGATGAGGCCCATCGAGAGCATCGCGCCGATGAACGCCGCGCCGATCAGCAGCGCCGACGACGATCTGACGCCGCGGCTGAGGAAAACGATCATCGCGATCGACACCGCGAGCTTCGCCCCCGACGAGATGCCCAGCACGAACGGCCCCGCGATGGGATTGTGGAAAAACGTTTGCAGCAGATACCCCGACACGGACAGCGCGCCGCCTAAGATGAGCGCCGACACCATGCGCGGCAATCTGATCTGCATGATGATCTGCTTTTGCGTCAGGTCCTCCCCGCCGCCGAGCAGAATTTGTCCTATCTGAGACGCGGAGAGCTGCACGCTGCCCGCGAATAAATTCCAGATCAAAAAAACAGCCAAAAGGACGAGCAGCAGCAAAAAGCCGCACCACGTACGTGTTTTCCGTTTTTGCTCCATGCCCGTCCCTCCTGTCTGTTACAACTTTCCAGTCATAAATTATTGCAGCTTTGTCAAAAACCGGAGCGGCGTATCCGCCCCGCTCAAAACGGTGTGGAGATCCACAACAAGGTCGCTCAGCTCGAGCGACTCCTGATAAAAGTCCTTCGTCAGGCACCAGACGTTCCCGTTCTGCACGGCCTTGAAGTCGCCGAGCAGCGGTTCGAGCGATAAAAGCTCGTCGATGGTCGTGATGCCGCCGTCGATGATGCTGTTGTAGATGAGCACATCCGCGTCGTGCGCGCCGCTGTAAAATGCCTCCATCTGGATGGTGACGGCGGACTGGGCGTTCTCCTCCTCTGCGTTGTCAAAGGAAACGTACTCCCCGCCCGCCATGGCGATGGACTTGGCAACATAGTCCGTCGACTTTCGCACGTTGACCGCGCCGTTGCTCGTCACATAGAAAAATGCGACGGTCTTACCCGTGGGCTCGGCATCCAGAATGCCCGAAACGCTGTCCATTTTCTCCTCGAACAGCGCCGCGGCCTCGTCCTCCTTGCCGACGAGCGCGCCGTAGAGCTTGACCCATTCCATGCGGCCAAACGGCTCGCTCTCGTAGCTGGACATTTCGACCAGTACGGGAATGCCCAGCGTTTCAAACTGTTCGATGACCTCAGGCGAGTGATAGATCATCGTGTTTTCGAGCACGAGATCGCAGCCCTGCGACAAAATGAGCTCGTAATCGGGCTCGGAGTATTTGCCCGCATAGAGCATGTCGCCCGCGCTCATGGCGTCCTTCGCCTGCCCGATGTACCAGTCCGACTCCTTGCGGCCGCTGAAGCGGATGCTGTCGACTGCGTCCAGCTGGGCAAAGCTGTCCATCGCCGCGCTGGCGACCAGATAAATCTCATCGAGCGGCTGCTGCAGGACCGTCACACCCTCCGGCACGCCGCCAGGCACGGCCGCACCCTCCGCCACGAGCAAAAACTCCTGATCCTGCCCGATGGTGATACGCTTGTAGTTATCGCCCGCGTAGGAAACCGAAAACTGCGCGGCGTAGTCAAGCGGCATGGTCTCGTCAAACGGCAGAGCGTCCCACGAGACCGCCGCATCTTCGACGTTTGCGCCGTCCTGCGCTTTCTCCCCGCAGGCGCAGAGCGTCAGCACGGCCAGCAGCGTCAAAAGCGCGCACAGCAGGCGTTTCATCCGTTCACCTCGACACTCAAGGAATCGAACGTCAGCGTGTAGTCGATCTCATGCGGCGTGCTCATGGCGGTGGTGTCGCCGACCACGGCAAGCGGCGTATCCAGCGCGGCAACGGGGATCTCAAACGTCGAGCCGTTCTCGGTCGAGAGCACATCGCAGCGCTCACCGTCCACGAGCATGTAGTCATAGTGGCTGCTGCTCCAGACGATGGTGGCGGTCATCTTGCCGTCCGCAACCGTCAGCGTGCAGGGCGACTGGATACTCGCCTTGCCGCTGCCGCCTTCGAGCGTCACGGCGATCGTGTAGGTGCCGTCGGCCAGCGTCTCAGCGGGCGTGGCGTTGTCATCTTCCTTCAAAACGGGGTTCGTCACGGAGACCTTGTGGTCGTACCACTTGCCCTTCGTGCCGATGATGGCGACGTCGAACTCCTCGTCCAGCGCGGGCACGGGGATATCAAAGCCGTTGACCTCCTCGCTCAGGCCGTCGGAATAGATGACGGTGTCAGTCGTAGGCTGCAAAAGCGCCGCGCCGTCCTTCTGCGCGTCCTCCGCCGTGCCGCAGAAGAGATTCAGAATGCTCTTGGACGGCAGGCTGATGTGGATCGTCATCTGGCCGTTTTCGACCGTCAGCGTGCCCCTGCCCTCGCAGGTCTCGTTCACGTGGAACATGCTGCTGTCGGTGTTGAAGTCCGCGGTGTAAACGCCGTCGGCAAGCGCGGGCTCGGTATTGTTGTCCTGCGGGTCGCCGTCCCCGCCCTTCTGCCCGCAGCCGAAAAGCAGCGTGCAGAGCATCAGCGCGGTCAGCATCAGTGTCAGTGTTCTTTTCATTGGGAAATACCTCCATCCGGAAAAGGCTCCGAAGCGGTGCACAATCGCTTCGGAGCCCTTTTTTGATCCTTTTTATGCGTTCAGGGCGTCAATGGCGGCCTGGGTGTGGGCAACGTACAGCGCCTGGATGTCGGCGATCTCGCCGAGACCCGCGATCTGGCAGTCAACGGTGAAGCCGGCGGCCTCGAACATGGTCTTCCAGGAATCGTCGTCGCTGCCGGCCATGTCGTTGTTGGCGTGGTCACCCGCGACGACCATCAGCGGGCGAAGGATGACGTTGGTGTAGCCCGCGGCCTTAACAGACTCGATGACGGACTCGCAGGAGGTCTCCTCCGGCTCGCCCTCGACCGTGCCGATGAAGACGTTCTCATAGCCGAGGTTCTGCATCTGGGTGCTCATCTGGCTGTAGCTGACCTTGGCGACGTGCGCGGTGCCGTGGCCCATGAAGACGAATGCGGTGCCGGCTTCCTTGGAAGCCTCGAGAGAGTCGAAGCTACTTGCCTCGACCGCGGCGGCGGTGATGGCCTTGGCGACGGCTTCCTTGTCGGCGTTGATGACGGTGGCATCACTGCCGACCTCGCCGAGCAGGGGCTCTGCGATGGAGACGGACTCGAACTTGTCGCGGTACTCGTCGATGGCGGCGCACATTTCGTCATACTCCGCGCCGTGCATCAGGTGCGTCGGCTGCACGACGAGGTTCTTAACGCCGTTGGCCACAGCGCGGTCGAGTGCCTGGGTCATATTGTCGATCTTCTCGCCGTCGCGGGCCTGGATGTGGTTGATGATGATCTGAGCGGTGAAGGCACGGCGGACGGACCAATCAGGATAGGCTTCCTGCAGGGCATCCTCGATGCTCTTGATGTCCTTCACGCGGCTGTCGTTGTAGGACGTGCCGAAGGAGACGACCAGAAGCTCGTTCTCGCCGATGTCGTCCTGGTTGCAGGGATCGTCCTTGGACGCGTCGCCCGTGTCAAGGCCGAAGTACTCAGGGCTCGCTTCCTCGCCCTCGACCATGGCCTTCTGCTCGTCGGTCAGCGCGTCCCAGGCAGCCTTGGCGGCCTCGCACTGCGCGTCGGTCTCATCGGTGCGCCCCTGAACGTAGATCGCGGCGATGAGCGCGGCGACATTGTCAGCCGCGGCCTTGTCGGCGTCCTCCGTGTTCTGCGTGTCGTCAGCAGCGTCGTCCTTCTTGCTGCCGCAAGCGGCCAGCACGCTCAGCAGCATCACGGCCGTGAGCAGGATTGCAATTGCTTTTTTCATGTTTCTCTTTACCTTCTTCAAAAATCGTTCTGAAAGAAATATAAAAGCAGCCATGGTGACCCACAGCCGCTCCCACGATTCCAACCAGCAACACCGCGCCGCGAAAGATCGCGCCGCGGGTAAACTCGCAGAAATATCAGCCTGTGTGCAGCGGGCTTGAGATTCCACGCAGAGGCAGGTCTCCTGACTTCGTTCATCGCGGCGCTGCCCTTCCCAGTTTCCCAGTGGCTTTGCAGGCCGCTCCCGTACACAGTGACTGCATCGTTCCGGATTCGCACCGGATTCTCTATTCTCCGCCTTGCGGCGGCACCTCTGCGATACAATTTTACATTTTTTCAGACATAGCAGATTATAAGCACCCTCTGCCCATTTGTCAACGCGGAAAGTACTCCCGTTTCGCGCATTTTCGGCCAAAACGGGCTAATTCTTCCCGTTTTCCGTCCCGCCAGGAAAAAGAGGGCGCTTCCCGCGCGGAAACGCCCTTCTTTTCTGTCCGTTTTTTCAGCGCAGCGCGCTCTCCCACTCCGCTTCCTTAAAGCCCGGCAGCGCAAAATTTTCGCTGATCAGCAGCGGGCGCTTGATGAGCATCCCGTCCATCGCGAGCAGCGCGAACTGCTCATCCTCCGACATCGCGGGCAGCCTGTCCTTGAGGCCCAGTTCCTTATAAACAAGGCCGCTCGTGTTGAAAAAGCGCTTGAGCGGCAGACCGCTTAACTTGTGCCACGTGCGAAGCTCATCTTCGGTGGGATTATGCTCTTTGATGTTTCGCACCTCGTAGGCGACGCCTCTGGCGTCCAGCCACTTCTGTGCCTTCTGGCAGGTGGTGCATTTGGGATAGCAAACAAACAGCATAGATGGTCCTCCTTTTACATTTACAATTGATTTTTTCAGGTCATATCCGCGGCGCACCGCTCGTGCTGTACGCCTTGCCGTTGCCGAGCTTTGTGCGCAGCGGCGGCAACTCAATGCCGAGCATCAGCTTGACGAGCCAGACGAAAAACAGCAGCACTAAAATTGGGATCAGGCACGAGGTGACAAGCATGACCGCGAGGGCCTCGATAAAGCGGTTCAAAACCGTTTTGAGCTGGCCGACCGCGTCGTTCACCGCGCCGCTGATGCCCTCGGTCACCTTGGAAAAGAGGCCGGAAAGGCCGCCCTTTTCACTCTCGTCCGCCTCGCCCGACGTGGCGGACTGGATGTCCTCGGTCGTCTGCTCGGCGTTTGTGATGGTCTCCTCGATCGAGGCGCGGTACGTGTCCTCGATCATGCTCGAGACCTTGACACCCGCGGGGATAACGAACGCGATGGCGAGCGCGAAGAGCAACACATGCCACGCGAGCTTCCCAAGCGCGGCGCGCAGCTTTTCCGAAAAGAGCGCAACGATGCCGAGCGCGCAGGCCGCGGGGATCAGGATCGTGAACGACACGTAGGATGTGATCGTCAGCAGATACTTCTCCAAAAAGATGGCGCAGAGCACGATGAGAAAATAGCCGCTCAGGTCGGCGAGCTTTTCGGCGATGGGCGTCGCGGTGTCGCCCGGCAGGAGTGTGATGGCCGCGGACGCGGCGGTGGACGCCGCCGTCAGCTCGAGCACCGTCTCCTGCTTTTCCGCGAGCGCGTCGATGGATGATTGATGGTACGCAGGGTCGGACGCTCTCTTCCCCACCGCAAAGATGGACAGGAGCGCCGCCAGAACGAGAAGCGCCGCGAGCGCGGCCTTCTTAGTTGTCACTGAATGCATAGTCGCCTCCAAATAAACGGGATGGCTCTATCATACCGAAACGGCAAAAGATGTCAAGAAAATGCGGTTGCGATCGCATCGCCGCGCACGGTTTCTGTCCTCCCCATCGTGTCAAAAACATAGAAAAGCGGTATGAAAACACTAATATTCCGTTAATTTCTTTCGAATTTTTTCAAATTTTACACAACTTTTTCGAATTCTGTTTTGTCACCTGCCTTGTTTTTACGGAAAGTCAGTGATAGAATATAAATATGATAAGATTAGTGAGTTTTTCATCGATTCTGTCCAAACGGAAGTTTTTTCTTCCCTGTTTCCGGCGCGAAAGCGCCTGTACTGATTTGACATACAAATCAAGCAATGTTTGGCAAACCTGCTGAAAAGCAGGGACGCAAAGCCAGAGGGGTCTAAGGCCGCCATGCGCGGTTATGACAGCCGGTTGCAAATCATTCGGAAAGGCAGAGGCCTTTCCTGAACCGCCCTGCCCTCTCTTGAGCAAGATACAGGCGGGAAACCTTTTTTGCCGAAAAGAGAGGGATGAACATGCGACAAACATTTTATGAGTTCTGCATGTTGCATGAAAGGACAAACTTACTGAAAGAATGGGACGAAGCGCGCAATTTTCCGCTCACGCCGGACACTGTTTCCTACAGTAGCAAGAAAAAAGTCTGGTGGACATGTGAAAACGGCCATTCGTGGCAGCCGACGGTGCATGTGTGCTCCGAGGGGAGCGGCTGCCCGTACTGCGCCGGCAAGGTGAATCTGACACAGGCACGCCGCTACGCGCAGCTCGACGAGGTCCGCACGGCTGCCGAACCGTGACGAAGCCGATTCCATAAAAACGATCAGAGCCGTGGAAAGCACATGACTTTCCGCGGCCTCTCTTTTTGTCCAATTTGGACTGCACTATCAGCGCCATATTTAGCACCAACATTTCTTCCCTTTTGGTGTGTCAGCGTAAAAAGCAGCGTCCTCCCATCGCGGCGAGAATAAACATCATCTGTCCAATGCTCCAATATGTTGTCAAGAGCAAAACAAATGATTGTTATATGTGGACACTTGCGTCCGATTATTCCCTGTGCTATAATGCAGTTACTTTAATCGGATAAATCACTTGTAAAGGAGAATTACCATGGATTATATGGCTCTTTCCGCTGCCGAGTGGCAGCAGGAATACGACAAGGTGTCCGCCGAATACGAGAGCTGGAAGGCCAAGGGCCTCAAGCTCAACATGGCGCGCGGCAAGCCGAGCAAAAAGCAGCTCGACATGGTCAGCGGCATCCTGACCGCGCTGAGCAAGCCCGAGGACTGCGTGGACGGTGGCGTGGACGCCCGCAACTACGGTGAGCTCAAGGGTCTTGAGAGCGCCCGCGCCCTGTTCGCCGACATTCTCGGCTGCAAGACCTCCCAGGTCTTCGCCGGCGGCAATTCGAGCCTCCAGCTCATGTACGACACGGTCTCCAAGGCTTACACCCACGGCCTGCTGCACAGCGAGAGACCGTGGTGCAAAGAAGAGAGCGTCAAGTGGCTCTGCCCCGCCCCGGGCTACGACCGTCACTTCAAGGTGACCGAGAGCTTCGGCTTTGACCTCATCACCATCCCGATGACCGAAAGCGGCCCCGACATGGACATCGTCGAAAACCTCATCAAGGACCCGAGCGTCAAGGGCATGTGGAACGTGCCGAAGTATTCGAACCCCGACGGCATCATCTACTCCGACGAAACCATCAAGCGCATCGCGAAGATGAAGCCCGCGGCTCCCGACTTTCTGCTGATGTGGGACAACGCCTACTGCATCCACGAGTTTGACGGCGACTTCGTCCCGTTCAAGGACGTTTTGAGCGAGTGCGAGAAGTACGGCAACGCCGACATGGTCTTCGAG
>CAVFND010000050.1:0-9339 GCA_963623615.1 Oscillibacter sp. ER4
ACTCCGCCGGCGACGGCGGACAGATCACCACGCGGCTGGAAGCGTTTTTTGAAACGCTCTGACGGCGCACATTGCATGCAATGCATAAAAGCAGTCCGGATATTGTGAAACTTCCCGATATCCGGACTGTTTTTTCTATCGCTACCTGTGCATCAAATCACGGTGAAACAGATAATCGTAAAATCCACCTGTTACTTGCCCTGATAGGCACGATAGAGGAACGTCACGATCTGCGCACGCGTGCAAGACTCGTAGGGCCCGAACATCGTGTCGGTCAGGCCGTTGGTGGCGCCCTTATCGACCGCCCACTTTACCGCATCGGCAAAGTACGCATTCGCAGGAACGTCGGTAAAGCTGGTGCTATTGTCCGGCGTCGGCTCGGGCTCCGGCGTCACAGCGGACGGGCTGCTGTGGCGACGGGTGACGGAAACCGTGCACTCGGCAGAATCTTTCTCATGGCTCGCATCGCCCTCATAGCTGACCGTAAAGGTGTAGGTCGCCGTGCGGTTCGGCAGCACCGCGGAGAACGTACCGTCGCTGTTTTCAGTGACAGTCACACCCTCGCAGGTGGGGACACCTTTGCAGGCGCACCGCTGACGGTCAGCGTGACTTTGCCGTCGCCGACGAGAGAGGTCGGGGCTGCGGTGATCTTCACATCAGGCGTAGCCTTGACGATGTTAAATGTGGCCGTGCCGATGACCGTATCGCCCACCTTGACCGTGGCAGTAGCCGTACCGACATTTTTGTTGTCAGTGTATTCGACCGTAAAGCCCTCTGTGATCTCAATGTTGTTCTTGATGGCCTTGACGGCGGGCTCCGGCGCAGAGCCGATGTAGGTCTGGTCGGCGATGGAGGGATAGCCGAAGTAGGTATCTTCTTCAACCTTCACGCCCCACTGTGCGTACAGGGTTTCAACCGGTTCTTTTCCTGGCGGTAAAGCTGCTTCATCTGCATAAGATACGCCAGTGCCATCCGTCTTGGTATTCCAGCCGATGAAAACGTGGCCTGCCTTTGTAAAGGTATTTGCGGGGAGTTTGCAGGCTTTGTTGGCCAGCATGATCGTTACGCCCTCAGAAAGACCCGGCGCATAGTAGCTGGTCATCGAATCAAGATTGCCATCGCCGCCATTGGCATCAAAGGCTGTTTCGACAGAATAAACCGCATATACCTTAGTCTTTTCCGTGATTACATCTCTGGTACTACTTGCACCCGTTCTATAAAACGCACCATCTGCGTCATACCAGCCAGCTTTGTCCGCATCACTACCATTATGTTGCAATTCAAGAATACCATGCCGGCTGGCTGATGTATTCAAAACGTTTGCATAAACTGTTGCCGAGTAAAAGGCTTTCAATTGTGACCCAATCTGATCAACATTCGTTATAGTAGACGGGACTTCAATATCAAGTAATGCATCGCAATTTCTAAATGCATAGGAATTGATTTTTGTTAAGCCCTCATTCAATTTGATTTCGGACAAATTCGAGCAGCCATTAAATGCATTTTCCCCAATCGTTCTAACCGAATCAGGTAACTGGTATTAGCGCCGGGCGAAAACCGCCATTCCGGGCTGGGTGAAAATCGCCAATCATTATTTACAATTTGAGCAGTTCCTTTACACTGGGGGTATAGCCAGCCCCCGGTGAAAGGAGATAAGATGAAACAACCTAATTTCGCAGCCATGTCCCCAGTTGTGGCAAAGGCCATTGAGCAGATGATGGCCGAGCAGGGAGACAAGTTCTCGCTTGAGAAAGTCAACCTTGCAGAGCTGGAACACCGCACGGGGATTTCCCGCGCCAGACTGCGCCGGATGAAGGAGCACGGCTTTGAGGGCGCTGAGCACGCCGCAAAGGGCCGGAGAGCAAGCACCACGCTCCTGAGCGGCTATACGGGCCTCCTGGACGATCTGCTGAAGAACGGCGTGACAAACTCCGCTGTGTGCCTCAGCAAGCTCCGTGCAAATGGCTTCCCAAGCGGGAAAACCATTGTTAAGGACTACATTGCGGCTCACCAGCGCCTTGTTCCACCTGCTCGTTATTCAATTGCTCCGCAGGGAACCCGTGGGCGGCGTTACACTACCGGCCCCGGAGAGGCGTACCAGATGGACTGGGGCTTTACCAAGGTCCGCTCTTTCGCTGGAGAAGAATACTCCGCTGCCTGCTTTGCTATGGTCTGCCACCATTGCGGTGAGCGGTATGTTGAGTCCTTCCTCAACGCCAAGCAGAAAAGCCTGTTCATTGGAATGCTCCACGGGTTTCAGTACATGGGTGTCCCTCAGTATATCCTCACGGACAACATGAAAAGCGTGGTTATTCGGCGGGACCAGGACGGGCATCCCCTTTGGCAGAAGGACTATGAACAGTTCATGCGGACTGTGGGTTTCCAGACCAAGCTCTGTAAGCCCCGCCCCCCTTTACGAAAGGCGAGGTGGAGCGTCTGATCCGCTTTGTGAAGGACAACTTTCTGGCCGGACGGATCTTTTGGAATGTGACTGATCTAAACCTCTCTGCGCTGGATTGGTGCGACGAGCAGAACACCGCCTTCCACCGAGGGTCGGGGATTCCGCAGGACATCCACCGGGAACGGTGCGGCTCCGTTGTTACGAAACTGAATGACAGCCCTGAGTTGCTGTTCTACTTTTGCCCTGAGCGGCGGATTTCCTTTGACGGGTTTGTGAACTACGAGGGGCGACGCTTTGGCGCCCCCTACACCTATGGCGGCAAGACGGCCCGCGTTATGTGAAGCGGCTCCTGCCTTTATATCTATTCCGCAGATATGGCCCACCTGTTCACCATCCATGAAGTGACCCGGGCTTACCAGGGCAGCTCCTGTGCTAACCAGTACGCATTTCCAGAGCAGCCGGAGGAGTTCCCCTCCCTGCCAGTAAAGGCGGTGATTAGGCAGCTCCCGCAGCCCTCCAACGGTCTCTCCTTTGAGAAGTTTAACTTCCACCAAGGAGGACGACGAGGATGACTGACGCTCTGTTTGAGACGGTGGCAAAGGCCACCAAGGCGCTGGCGAAGTACGGTATCTCCGCTGAGGAGTTTGCGGCTGTGCTCCAACAGAACAGCATGACCGATGCGGAAGTGCTTGCCGTGGCAAAGGTGTTTGACTTCCTCATGGCAACGAGAGACCGTTCCAGCGTGGAGTTCCTGCTCCACACCAGCCGTCTCCCAATGAAGGTTCCCAAGACCTTTGACAACTTTGATTTCAGCCTGATTAGCGGCAGGAATGTGGAACGGCTACGCAACCTCCCAACGCTGTCCACCCTCTACTCCCACAAAAACCTTGCCTTTATTGGACGGCCCGGCACCGGCAAGACCCGTCTGGCCCAGGCTTTTGGGCGGGCCTGCTGTGAGCACGGGTTTAGGACTTACTTCATTAAGATGACGGAGCTGCGCGACCGCATGACCGCTGCCCGCCGGACTGGCCGGGAGAGCAACCTCCTGACCTACCTTGTCCGCCCTTCCTGCCTGATTATTGACGAGGTGGGGCATTGCGAGTTTGACAAAGAGAATACCCGGCTGTTCTTTGACATGGTGGACCGCCGCTACCAGAAGGAGGTCTGCTCCAACATGGTCTTTACCAGCAACCGGGCCCCTTCCCAGTGGAAGGAGAACTTCTGTGAGAACGACGCTCTCCTGTGCGCTCTGGACCGCATCTTTGACGATGCTGTGTCTTTACCATTAAGGCAGAGATCTTCCGAGGCAGGAAGCTGGAGACGGTTTCTCTGCGTACTTCTCTTCCCCAGAGCATTCCCAGCAACCTGTGTAAACAATACTGTCTGGGGGCTGGCTACCCCGGATTGGCGATTTTCGTCCGGCCCAAAATGGTTAATTTCTCCCGCCCCTAACACTGGATACTTTCCAACTTCGTACAAGCAGAAAATGCGCCATCTCCAACAGTTTCTAATTTGCTATCGGCTTCAAATTCAACTGTTGTTAACGCAGTATTTCTAAATGCACGACTTCCAAATTCTGTAACAGTATTGCTAATAAAAACATACTCTAATTTCTGTGCAGATTCAAATGCATTATTGTGAATCGTTGTTAAACCATGCCCCAGTGTCATTCTCTCGATACTGCTGCCAAGGAAAAGGTATGAACCAAGCGTTGTTACGCTTTCTGGCAAAGTAACACTTTCCAGCTTTGATACCAATACCATTCCCTTTGCAGCGATTGTTTCTACACCATCAGGGACCATATAGTCCGCAGGCGCATCCATAGTATATTTCACCAATGTCTTTTCATCTGCTGTGAAAAGAGCGCCATCTTCCATGACATAATTCTCGTTTGCTGGATCAAGAACGATACGAACGTCATAACCATTGTTAGACGTAAGCGTCAAACGTAGTCGCGTATAAAAGGCCGCCATCTCAATGAGTTGCTGCTCACCGAGATGGCGGTCAATTATTTTTGAGGCATATAACATTCTTCCGGGGCATTTCCAGGCAGCAGCTTTTCCGCCCACACTTCATCAGTTTCGCTCAATTGTGGCGCAGTCTGCAGCACCCAGAGGTTTGTGGCGTTTCGGCGCAGAATTCGCGGAATGCTCGCCGGATCACAAAACAAAAACGCCCCATTGCAGCAGAGCCGAATGGAGCGCATTCGAAATTGCAACCGGCTGTCATAGCGTAGTCCCCGCGAGGAGAGGCGTTAGACCCATCTGGCTTTGCGCCGCCGGAACATTCTCAAAGCGGTACTCTCTGTCGTTTTTGTCCGCCAGCGTGATCGTCAGCTTAGTGCTTGCCGTCTTACCGTAAAGCTCGATCGGCAGACAGGTATCGCTTCCGCTCTTCTCTGCCTGACCGACGACAGCGGTGTAATCGCCTGTGCCGCTCAGGGCATCGGTCGTCCCAGCTTCAATGGATTTGACCGCAAAGCCGCTCAAGTCAATTTCCTCGCCGCGAGTGTAGAGAAAGAGTTTACTGCCGCACGTCGGCGTGTCCGAGTCATACGTCTTCGCGGCGGGCTCTTTGCCCGCTTCCCAGCCGGCGAGCGTCTGGTCGAGCATGCCCTCGTAACAGCTGCCGTTCGAGGAAACGCCGATAACGTTGCTCGCAAGCGTTGTGACGGTGAGCACCGTGCTGCCGCGGTATTCGGTGTTCGGCTTCCAGATCGCGGTGATCTGCAGGTTCGTCTCGCCCGCGTTCAGATTGGTCACGGTAGTGCTCATCACGGTCTTCGTCTCCGCCGTGCCGCCGGCGGCCTTTTCTGCGGGCTCGGTATACGACGCCGCGTCGCTGTTGCTGTTGACGATGCTCCACTGCACATTCGGCACACTCTTGCCGTTTCGGTCCGTGGCCGTGAACGTGACGTCGGTCGTCTCGCCCGCGCACTTTTCGATGATGCTCGGCTCTGCCTTGACGATCAGGTCCGCCGTGACTGTGACGGTCATGCGCTATACTGTCCGAGCGCCGCGGTCACCTCGGCCGCGCCGGTCTGCAGGCCTTCGAGCGCCACGTCAAAGCTGCCGTCGTCCAAGCCGTGGCCGTCGCCTTGACAATGTCCTCTGTGCTGTACTTGAATGCTGGCTCTGCCGTTGCCGACACACTATCGACATTTTCAAGCAGGAGCTTAAGCAGCAGGACAGATTTACCCGTTCCCGCGTCATAGTTTGCAATGACGTCAAGCTCTGCGATGCCCCGTGACCAGTAGAGACCGACCTTCGGCCATGTGCTGTAGTGCAGGTTGACCTCGCCAAAGCTCTCGCTGTCCTGCGTCAGCACCGTGGGGAAAGGATAGTCCTGCCCCGCGAGCGCCGTATCGCTGCCGGGGAAGCTGTACTTGCCGTGAATGCTCGCACCGCCTTCGCCGACCGTGACCCAGTCAAAGCCGGAGCCAAGGGTAGACCGGAAGTCGGTATATGTCTGAGTATCGTCTGAATTCATTTTATTGATCTCTACCCCGCCATTACGGCTTGCCATCTGGGTGTAGGTCAGGGACGTCAAACCGCTGAGAGAAATTCTCGAATCACTGCTGCCCCACATGCAGCTGCCCGAATAGCTCACACTACCGTTGAGCATCTCATTTTGTCTCGTCGCTCCATACCGGCTATTGTTAAAGTAATCATAAAGCGATGCTTTATTTCCATAATAACTCTTAGAGGCATTTGCAAAGTCGATGCTCTTTTTAGTGCTTTCGAGGTAATAGCAATCGGTAACATACGCATCTGTCCATGTGAATCTGTCCGCCACACTGCCGATAATAGCAATACCACTGATCGTTCCCTGCATCGCAGGAAGCGTGATATAGGTGTACGGCTACGCCGATCAGGATACGCTGCGCGCAGACGTCCGCGCACTCAAATCCGCCCTTGAGCAGGCCGTTGTGCAGCTCCCCAGCGGGCGTGAGCTGCGCGTGAGCGTCTCCGCCGGTATCGCCTGGTATCCGGAAAACAGTAGGAATCTCACCACACTGCGCAAATACGCGGACTTTGCCATGTATCAGGTCAAGCACTCGCACAAGGGCAAACTGCAGGAATTCGCCCCCGCGGTCTACCGCGCCGACCTACTGGAAAGCCGCTGCCGCGAGGAGTTCCATCGTCTTATCAACGAGGAGCTTATCACCTACCGCTTTCAGCCGATCATCAATACCAATACCGGCAGCTCCGGCGCGTTCGCGCTCGACGACTACGGCAGCGGCTACAGCAACGAGCGCAGCCTTCTTGAGCTCTCGCCCAACTACATCAAGATCGACCTCTCCATCATCCGCAGCACCGACACCGACACCAACAAACGCCAGATCGTGTCGAACACCGTGTCCTACGCGCATCAGCGCGGGATAAGGGTCGTAGCCGAAGGCCTTGCGACAGCGGACGAGGTGCGCACCGTGCTGCCGCTCGGCGTCGACCTACTGCAAGGCTTCTTCCTTGCCGTCCCGCAGGCCGAGCCCGGCGGTGCGAGCGAGGAGAGCCTCGCCGTCATCGCCGAGATGCACGGTCAGAGCGACGGGAGCCAGATCTCAATGTTTGGCGGCGACAAAATGCAGTCAAGACCACCCGTAAAACGGGTGGTCTTGACTGCATTTTTATGACGATGTCTTACTTCTTCTTGCCGCCGAGGAATGCGGGCAGAGGCTTGCCCTCCTTGAGCCACTGGTGATATTCGGCCGTCGCGGCGAATTCGACGTCACCCGCGGAGTTCAGCGCGGTCTCGACCGAGTCCTGAATGACGCCGATGATGAAGCCGACGCCGACGACCTGCATCGCGATGTCGTTCGAAATGCCGAACAGCGAGCACGCCATCGGGATGAGCAGCAGCGAGCCGCCCGCCACGCCGGAAGCGCCGCACGCGCCGAGGGCCGACATGATCGAGAGCAGGATCGCCGCGGGCAGCGAGACCTGCATACCCAGCGTGTTGGCCGCGGCCAGCGTCATAATGGTGATGGTGATGGCCGCGCCGTCCATGTTGATCGTCGCGCCGAGGGGAATGGAGACGGAGTAGAAGTCCTTGTCAAGGCCGAGCTTTTCGCACATAGCCATGTTCACGGGGATGTTCGCCGCAGAGGAGCGGGTGAAGAACGCCGTCAGGCCGCTTTCACGCAGGCAGCGGAACACCAGCGGATAGGGATTGCAGCGCAGATAGATGAAGATGATGAACGGGTTGATGATGAGCGCCATGAAAAGCATCGTGCCGACCAGAAGCAGCAGGAGCTTTCCGTACTGCGTGAAGATTGCAAGGCCATTGCTCACAACGTTCGTGAACACAAGGCCCATGATGCCGAACGGCGCCAGGTTGATGATCCAGCGCACGATGGTGGAAACAGCGTCCGCCGTGTTGCTGAGGAAGACCTTCGTCGAGTCCGAGCCAATCTTCTTCATCGCCACGCCGAAAAGGCAGGCCCACATCAGAATGCCGATGTAGTTGCCGTTCATAATGGCGGAGATGGGGTTCGAAACGATGTTCGAGAGCAGCGTATGCATGACCTCGCCCAGCCCTTGCGGGATGACCTCGGCCTCGGCGGCTTCGGCAAACACCAGCGTCTGTGGGAAGAGCACACTGGTCACAACGCTCAGCGCCGCGGCGACGAACGTCGTGAGCATGTAAAGCCACACGACCGTGCCGAAGCGGCGGTCGAGCTTGGATGAGCCCTGCGCCAGCGCGCTCGCCACGATGACAAACACCAGCACGGGCGCGATGCCCTTGAGCGCGCCGACAAACAGGTTGCCGAGCTCCTGTAACCAGGTCGCACCGGGGCAGACAAGCGCCAGAATCGCGCCGACGACAAGGCCGATCGTAATGCGCAAAATCAGACTAATACCGTCATACGCGGCGACAATTTTCTTGAGGGTCTTCATAAAGGGATTCATTCGAGCATCTTCTTTCTTTTCAAAATCTAACGCTCTTACGATCCTCTTCTCTCTATCCTCAGGCCGCAAAGGTGCGTCAAATAACGGTCTTTATTATATCTTTATGTGCAGGAAATTGCAAGGGGAGGACAGATGTATTTCTACCAGGAACACCGCAATGACGGAATTTCGTCAAAACCGTCATGAAATCCGCCGTCTGTCGCCATCTCGCAGCACAAAAGCGGTCTTTCTGTCCGCGCGTCGTAAAATTTTTCAGCAGTCGGCCCGATTCGTTGGCAGCTTTTGCAAAAGGCCTTGCAGTTCCGCGCCAAAAAAGCCGCCGCGCGGGCGTATCTTTTTTACTCAAATCCGCTCCCCGCATTCCGTCTTGATCGTTTTCACGCCAAAGAGGAAGCAGACGAGGTGGCAGAGCCACACGACCGCGAGGATCGCGCAGGGAATATAGAGGCTTTTTCGCAGCATCATGAAAAAGCCGACAGCCATCAGCAGCGTCACGGACGTCAGGATGCCGGCCTTGGTCTGGGCAGTCATGCCCTTTTTCTTCACGAACGAGTCGAGGTGCTTTTGATAGAGCTTCGTGCCGAGGAACCATGTGTGCAGCCTCTCCGACGAGTTTGCAAAGCAGAACACCGTCGCAAGGAAGAATGGCACCGTCGGCAGCACCGGCAGCACGATGCCGACGCAGCCAAGCGCAAGGCACACGCAGCCGAGGATCAGAAAGAAAAGGTGTTTCAGGTTCATCGGTTTTCTCTCTCCAGTCTCTTTTTCTCGCGCTTCGTCTCCACCACGTGGCGCACGGCGGCGACGGGATGATAGAAGATCATCCGCGGGCCGGAAAAGCGCATCACGGCACGGATCTTTTCGCGCATGTCGGGTTTGTAGCAGTGCACGCGGCAGTTGGCGCAGAAGGTCTTCGTCTCCATGAACGGGCAGTGCTCTGACCGCGCGCGGGCGTAGTTGTTCAGCGCCGCACACTCAGGGCAGAGCGCGCCTCTTGTGTGGTGGTTGCGGCGGCAGTAGAGCGCGATC
>CAVFND010000051.1:0-9047 GCA_963623615.1 Oscillibacter sp. ER4
CTGCTGTGCGTGCTGATTCTGACGGTTTCGGCCGTCATGTCGCTCATCGCGCTGGGCAAGCCCAAGTTCATCATGGACAGCGACATTATGAAAGAGTGCTTCGCCTGCAAGCCTACCTGGGTCGTCGTCCGCGTCATCGCGGCGATCTTCGTGTGGCTCACCTACATGGGCGTTGACGCGGAAGGCAC
Source organism: Oscillibacter sp. ER4 (assembly GCA_963623615.1). Taxonomy (GTDB): domain Bacteria; phylum Bacillota; class Clostridia; order Oscillospirales; family Oscillospiraceae; genus Hominicoprocola. Next base: position 189 of record CAVFND010000051.1, read on the forward strand.
CGGCTTTATCAGCATGATCACCGGCGGCGGTCAGGGTGGCTTCATCCTGAACGATCTGATGACCACGCTCGTTATCATCTTCGTCATCGCGGCGCTGCTGCTGCCGCTGCTGCTCGACTTCGGCCTGCTGGAGTTCGTCGGCGCGCTGCTCACCAAGGTCATGCGCCCCCTCTTCAAGGTCCCCGGCCGCGCGGCGGTCGACTGCATCACCTCCTGGATCGGCGACGGCACGCTCGGCGTCATGCTGACGTGCAACCAGTATGAGGGCGGCTATTACTCCGCCAAGGAAGCCAGCATCATCGCAACGCTGTTCTCCGCCGTTTCCATCACGTTTACCCTCGTCGTTCTCGATACGGTGAACCTGCTCGATTACTTCGGCATCTATTACCTGATCGTCTGCTTCATCGGTATCGTCTGTGCGATCGTGTGTCCCTACCTCTATCCCCTGCGCAAAAAGCCCAACACGTACTTAGTCGAAGGCAAGGCCGCGCCCGACACCCTCCCCGAGGGCTACAAGAGCAACGTCGAGTACGGCATGGACCTCGCCATGAAGCGCGTTGCCGAGCACAAGGGCGTCGGCGAGTTCTTCAAGAGCGGCGCCAAGAACGCGTGCAGCATGTGGTTTGGCGTTCTGCCCTCCGTCATGGCCATCGGCACCATCGCGCTGATTCTTGCCAACTATACCCCAATCTTTGAATGGCTCGGCATCCCGTTCCGTCCGCTGCTCCAGCTTCTTCAGGTACCCGAAGCGGATGCTGTCGCCTCCACGATGATCGTCGGCTTCACCGACATGCTCACCCCCGCGATCCTGATCGCGGAATCCACCAGCCAGATGGCCAAATTCATCGTCGCGGTCGTCTCTGTCACGCAGGTGCTGTACCTCTCCGAGGTCGGCGGTCTGATCCTCGGCTCCAAGCTCCCCATCAACCTGTGGGAAATGTTCGTCATCTTCCTGGAGCGCACCATCATCAGCCTGCTGATGGTCTGCCCGATTGCACATCTGCTGTTCTAAAAAGAGAATAAGGGCTTTTCCTTACTCAAAGCACTGACCCAAAGGGAAGAGGCGTCCGAAAGGACATCTCTTCCCTTATTTTCGATGATTTTGTATCAGACGCACAAAAATGACTGTACAACATAGCTTGCTGTGTGGTAAAATGCAAAAAGAGATAGAGCCCCTGCAAGCATCATGCACCGCCTGCGGCTGAAGGTGAGAGAGCGGCCGCAGGGCGAGAGGGAGAAGAGAAGTACATGAAAGTCAGCATCGACAAGTGTTCCAAGGTGCCGGTCTATCTGCAGATCGCCGACCAGATCAAGTCGCAGATCATCAGCGGCGCGCTGCCCCGCGGCAGTGCGCTGCCGAGCGAGCGTGCGCTCGCGCAGATCATCGACGTGCACCGGAACACCGTGGTCAAGGCGTACAGCGAGCTCAAGAGCGACGCGTGGATCGAGTCGCGTCAGGGTGTGGGCTATGTCGTGGCCGCGGCGAGCAGCGAAAAAGCACCGGAGGAGGAAAGCGGCGAAGTCCAGCCTGGCCGCGTCAACTGGATCAGCGAGGTGGCGGACAAATACCTCGACATGGAAAAGACGTTTGACGACCTGTTCCAGCGCTTTACGGACGAGAGCCACTATTCCCTCGGCAGCGGCGTCGCTTCGCGCGAGGTGTACACGTCCGAGCGCGTCGCGGGCGATATCGCGGCGCTGCTCACGGGCAGCGGCCCGTGCCAGTATTTTTTCAGCCCCTACAAGGGCGACAAATTTCTGCGGCAGAAGCTCGTGGCGTTCCTTGGCACGAAAGGCGTGAGGGCGTCCTCGGGCGAAATTCAGGTCCTGTCGGAGACGAATCAGGCGCTCGACTTTATCGTGACGCTTCTCGTCAAGCCCGGCGACAGCGTTGTGATGGAAGAGCCCGTCCATCCCGACATGTACCGCGTGATGGAGCTTGCGGGCGCGAAAATTCTGACCGTTCCCGTCGACGAGGACGGCATGAACTGCGAGGTGCTCGAAAGCCTTCTCACGCAGACGCGCCCGCGCCTCATCTTCGTCAATTCGAGCTATCACGACCCGACGGGGCACATTCTGTCGCTCGAGCGGCGCAAGAAGATCGTCGAGCTCTCGAACCGCTGCCGCGTGCCGATCGTGGAGGAGGACGCGGCCAGCGAGCTCGCCTACGACGGAGAAAAGCTCCCGCCGATCAAGGCGTTCGACACGATGGGCAACGTCATTTACATCTATTCGTTCTCGCTCACGTTCATCCCCGGGCTGAGCCTTGCCTTCGTCACGGGCAACCGCGACTTTATCCGCGCGCTGAGCTACCTCGTCTCCGTGCGGCTGATGGCCTCGGACTGGATGACGCAAAAGCTCCTCGGCATGTACCTGGACGACGGCATTTACTACACGGCGCTTTCAAAATTCCGCGATGTTTACCGCGCAAACCGCAATCTTGTCTGCCAGAAGCTCGACGAGCTCGCGCCGCTCGGCGTGAGTTATACAAAGCCAAAGGGCGGCGTATACGTCTGGTGCAGGCTGCCGGACGGGGTGGACAGCAAGCAGTTCATCCGCAGGGCCTACAACATGGGCGTCACGCTGATCCCCGGGCATGTGTTCTACCCCTATAAGAACGGCGGACGCGACCACATCCGCATCAACTACTCCTACGAGCCGCGCGAGCGGCTGGAGCGCGGCATGGAGGTATTGCACAAAGCGCTGGAAGAAGAACTGGAGGAGTAACTGGCACACAAAATAGCAAAACCACTGATACATTACAAGCGCTTTTAGAACGTGTATACTTTACTGCGTAATAACGTAAAACGATCCGTAAGGAAGCCGCGTATCGCGGCGAGACGATCGAAAACACAGCGGGATGTACGGGCGGTCGATGAGAGAGCCGCCGGCGTCCCGGGAAAGGGAGCACGACTATGTATCCTGGCATTCATAACTTTTCCGAGATCGGAAAGCTCAACAAGGTGCTGCTGCACCGCCCCGGCGAGGAGCTGGAATCGCTGACGCCCGCCACGCTCGAGCGCCTGCTGTTTGACGACATCCCGTACTTAAAGGTCGCACAGGAGGAGCACGACCGCTTTGCCGAGGTCCTGCGCGAAAACGGCGTCGAGGTCATCTACTATGTCGACGAGGTCGCCAAGGCCGTCGCCGACCCCGCGCGCCAGATCCAGCTGGTCAACGACTTTTTGAACATCAGCAAGATCCACGCCAAGGGCCTGCGCGCGAGCATGACGAGCTTACTTCTCGACATGCCGCCCAAGCAGATGGTGACGAAGATGATCGCGGGCATCAAGCGCTGCGAGGTCGCTACCAAGCAGCCGACGTCTCTGATGGACTTAGTCGACGACGACTATCCGTTCGTCTCCGACCCGATGCCGAACCTGTACTTCACCCGCGACCCCGGCGCCTGCGTGGGCGAGGGCATCAACATCCACAGAATGCACACCCCCGCGCGCAAGCGCGAGAGCCTGCTTTTAAAGTACATGTTCCTCTATGACCGCGACTTTGCCACGCAGGACAATAAGATGTGGTACGACCTGTCCGACAGCTACTCCATCGAGGGCGGCGACGTGCTCGTGCTCTCCAAGGACATCGTGGCCGTCGGCCTGTCCGAGCGCACGACGGTCTCCGGCGCGGAGACGTTTGCGCGCAACCTGCTGCAAAACTCCAGCTTTAAGAAGGTGCTCGCCTTCGACATTCCCGAGACGCGCGCGTTCATGCACCTCGACACCGTCTTCACGATGGTCGACTACGACAAGTTCACCATCCATCCCGAGATCGAGGGCCCGCTGAGCGTTTACGAGATGACGCTCGACGAGCACGGCGAGCTCCGCTTCGGCGCGATCAAGGAAGAGCTCAAGGACATTCTGGCCCTCGAGCTCAAGCTGCCCGCGGTCGACCTGATCCGCTGCGGCGGCGGCGACCTGATGGCCGCGCAGCGCGAGCAGTGGAACGACGGCTCGAACACGCTGTGCATCGCGCCGGGCCGCGTTATCACCTATGAGCGCAACTATGTGACGAACGACTTGCTTGCCAAGCACGGCCTCGACGTGCTGACCGTGCCGTCCGCCGAGCTGTCGCGCGGCCGCGGCGGCCCGCGCTGCATGTCCTGCCCCGTCAACCGCGACGACCTGTAAAATTTCATCGCACGAGAGAGAAGAGTGAAAACCTCATCCGCACCGGCGGCTGGCCGGACGGAGAAAAACGGGAGAGAGAACCATGAAAAGCAAGCGTCAGGAGAAGATCATGGAATTGATCGCCAAGTACGATATCGAGACGCAGGAGGAGCTGATCGCCCGCCTTGCCGAGTGCGGCATCGAGAGCAAGCAGACGACCGTCTCGCGCGACATCAAGGAGCTGTACCTTTATAAGGAGCCGATGGGCGGCGGCCGCAGCCGCTACGCCGTGTCAAACAAGGCCGGCCACATCGACAACACGAAGCGCCTCAAGCTCATTTTGAGCGAGTGCAGCGTGGATGTGGACTGCGCGGGCATCGTCGTGGTGCTCAAAACGCTGCCCGGGCTCGCCGACGCGGCGGGCGCGGCCATCGACGCGATGCGCATGCCCGATATGCTCGGCTGCATTTCCGGCAACGACTCCGTGGCGATCATCGCCCGCGGCGAGCAGGAGGCCTACCGCCTCTGCTTCGATCTGCGGCAGTATTGCAAGTGAAACGAGAGAGATAAGAGAAGTCAGGAAGCGGAGCCATCCGCTTCCTGACTTTTTGCTGAGAAGGCTGTTGAGGGAAGTGTAAATAAAATGTAAGTTTATGTAGCTGAAGAGAGAACATAAAAACACGAACAGGCCCGCAATAAGGGTGATATCGAAATCAGTTAGTCGTTTCTGCGAGCTTTTTTGCACGGCGCTCTTCCATTCTGCTCACGCAGACAGCACCGGTCAGATCGCCGAGACAGTTGTTTGTCGTGGTGCCCATATCAAAGAGACGATAGAAGCCGGCCATAATGCCGACGACTTCGATGGGCAAACCAAACGTCGAAACGACCATTGCAATTTTGACAATGCCGCCGCCGGGGATACCACTGCCAGCAGCAGAGAGCAGTGTTGCGACGATGACCATGCGTAAAATAGTGCCGATGTCCATCGAAATACCGTTCATCTGGGCGATGAACAGAAAGGTCGTACTGAAGCCGATGGCCATACCATCACTATTCATGCTGGCACCCAGTGGAATAACAAAACCTGCAATCTCATCTGGAACATTGAAATTTTCCTTTGCCGTTTTGATACCAACGGGAATATTGGCGGTGCTGGAGCAGGTTGCCAAGGTGAAAGTCCAGACGGGCATTGCCTTTTTGAGGAAGGTAAAGGGGTTCATATGTGCAAATACGATCAGGCAGGTGCCATAAATCAGCAGGATCTGGCAAATCAGGCTGATCCAGTGCGCGGCAAGAAGGCCAGCCATAGATGAGAAAATTTTAACGCCATATTTACCGAAGGAATCACCCATCAGGAAAAGAACTCCAACAGGGGAGAGGTTGATGACAATGCGGAGATATTCGACAACAAGGGCGTTCATGCCGTCAAACCAATTGAGGACGGCTGCTTTGAGTTCTTTGTTTGGCATTTTCAATAGAGCGATGCCCAGCATGATCGAAATAATCATCGTTGCGAGAACGTCCTGCTCTGCAAAAGTCTTGAACATGTTGGCAGAGAACATGTTGGTCAAAAAGTCCTGAACAGAAAGGTCAACGCCGGAAGCGATGTCGCTGCTTTCGAGACCGTCAAGAACAGCAATTGTGCCGGGCTTGAGGATCGATGTGACGGCAAGACCAATGAGGATTGCGCAGATAGTGGTCAGGGCAAAGTAGATCAGAATGCGCGCGGCGACACGACCAAAGGTGGAAAGATTACTTTGCTTGCCGACTGCGGTGACAAGAATGCAGACAATCAGGGGGATCTGCACCATCTTGATACAGTTGAGCCAAATAGTTCCGATGAACTTTAGCTCGCACATTGTTTCACCGAAGATCAAGCCTAAAAGTGCACCGACGACCATGGCAATGAAGGTTAGCGTTGCGGTTGACAGCTTTTTCTTTTGTGTGGTCATAAAAATCCCTCCAATAATTTTGCTTTATAGATTTCTATCAAGTCCTTTGATGATCTCAACAGCCTGATAGATTTGCTCATCTGTGATACCGTGATAAAATACCATGCGGGCATGGAGATCAGTCGAACGACTCAGCCAGACGCCCTTCTCCTTGGCCAGAGCAATGATCTCATCCACAGTGCGGCCAGTTTTTTCAATATCAAGTATCACAATGTTAGTCTGAACGGGGACGGGAATGCGAATCTTGCGCAGAGACTGTAGCTCTTTGTAAGCAATTTGCGCTCTGCGATGATCTTCGGAAAGATTTGGAATGTTGTGATCGAGTGCGTAACGCATCATTGCCGCGAGCACACCAACTTGCCGCATACTGCCGCCAAGAAGTTTTCTGGTAGCGGAGGCTTCCAGAATAAAGGATGCATTGCCGCATAGGAGGGAGCCGATCGGGGCACCGAGACCTTTGGAAATGCAAAACATTACAGAATCGGCATATTGGCAAATCGTTTTTACGTCTTCATTTAACGCAACAGCAGCGTTGAAGACTCGGGCACCGTCCATGTGGATCGGAATACCTGCTCGGTCAGCCAATGCACGAAGGCCCTGTAGCACGGAAATCGGAATACAGGTTCCTCCTGCGCCGTTGTGCGTGTTTTCAATGCACAGAAGTTTTGGGTGTTCCTGCTGGATCATCTGCTCGACAGCGTTTAGATCAGGGTAGCCATCAGGAGTCAGGTGATAAAAAACGGGCCTGATCTGTCCAAAACGGGGGTCGCAAGTTGCTTTCTCGGTTTTGTAAATGTGCTGTCCGGCATCCATCAGGACGACATCACCGGGACGACAATAGGTTAGCATGGCGACATGATTTCCCATGGTTCCCGATGGAAGAATGATGGCGCGTTCCTTGCCGATTAAATCAGAAACATAATCTTCCAGTGCATTTACCGTTGGATCACCGCCGCGGCCGTTTTCATCCAAACGACCGGAGTCGCCCAGCGGTGCATCTAAAGCACATGCGATCATGTCACGACAGGGAATGGTTAGGGTATCGCTTCTTAAGTCAATCATAGGCAACTGTTCCTTCACATAAATTTCCTTTAAGAAATGGGATTGAAAAGAGTGCTGTGGCTGATATAATCAATATAAAACTCGCAGCATGATAGGTCAAATACAAATAAAAAGATAGACACATAGATAAAATCATATAATGCGGAGAGGTGAAATGAATGTTTCGCTACATGGAATATATTTACTGCGTGTACCTTGAATCGAGCTTTTCCAAGGCGGCGGAGAGGCTTCATATTTCTCAACCTTCTTTAAGCGCGGTGATCAAGAAGGCGGAAGCTGAGATCGGCATGCCGATTTTTAACAGGAAGACGAACCCAATCTCACTCACGGATTTTGGCGTAGAATATATTCACAGTATTGAGCAGGTCCAGGAGATGCGGGAACGGCTTCAGAGCATTGCCAATGAGATACGGGAAGTTCGACGTGGCCGCCTTGCGGTGGGAGCAAGCAATTTGAGCGTTACATCGTTTATCTCAAAGGCTCTTGCGCAGTATAAGAAAAAATACCCCTCAATTGAGTTACAGTTGTTCGATACCAGCACATCACATTCGCTTGAATTGCTTAGCAACGGTAAGGTAGACATTGTTTTTACGAATCGACCGGTCGACACACAGAAGTACGAAAGAGTACCATGCTATGCAGAAAATCTTATCGTAGCAGTTCCGAAGAGTATTGAGCTTCCGGATGAATTGGGCAGCAAACAGCTTACGGAAAGAGAATTGCAGGGAGAGTTGTTCTCCATTCCTAAAGAGCGGTGTGTAACGCTTCGAGAATTTGTGGATATCCCTTTTATTCTGCTCGAGACGAACAACTATCTTCGCTTTTGTACCGACAGCTTATTTCAGGAGAGCGGGGTGGAACCGAAGATCGTCCTTGAAACAGGCGGGTCTTCAACATCGCTTAACTTTGCTGATCTTGGCGTAGGCGCAACGATTTGCAGCAATTGGCTTGTTGCCGGAGGAGGAAAGGGCTATGATCTTTCCTGCTTTAAGATCGCAGGTACGCTTGCCCGGCGAAATGTCTATATCTGCTACCGAAGGGGAGAAGAGTTGACTTATGCTGCGGAGGCATTTATTCGTATGCTATCTAAATTAACGTCGTCAGCAGCACAGGTGTGACTAATTGAGGGGGGAATAAGCCCGGAAACGGAGAAATCCGCTTCTCGGCTTTTGTGTAAAACCAATTAAACCGCAAGGTATTACTGAATTGCGATAAAACTCAACGGATATTAAAAGTTTTACTACCGACAGAATTCGACGGGATCCTGCTTGAAAATTATTTTTTGCATGCTATAATACACCTGTCAAATCTAATGAGCTGTGTGGCCCGCGAAAACGGGGGAAAGACGTACAGACAAAGGCACAGCCGGTGAAAGCCGGTGCCGCAAAGCCGCGGGTCTAAACGGCCATGAGCCGCACGGCAGCCGGGCTGCCTAAGACGGAGCCCCCCCTTCCTCGGGTCCACAGGGACAAGAGGGAGGATTTTTTTATGAGAGAGAAGAAGTTCGGCAAGCGCTGTCTCACGTGGGTCTTAATTATGATGATGACCCTCTCGCTCCTGCCGGCCAGCGCACTGGCGGCAGACGGGGAAGGACGTTTTTACGGTAAAAACGTCACGAGCACGTATGCTCGTGATAACAACTCGGTGAGTGAAGCTGCGGTGCAGAGCGGCGAAAACGGTCAGGGCAATGATGAGACGGGTGAGGTATCTGAAGCGGAGCCTGCCTATGC